>JAZGGI010000006.1 GCA_036480375.1 Candidatus Zixiibacteriota bacterium | reverse complement strand
GCCGAGTTGATCACTCCGATCGCGATGGAGAAAGAGCTTCGATTTGCGATCCGCGAAGGCGGGCGTACGATAGGCGCCGGCGTCATCGCCGAAGTAATCGAATAAAAAACTGGTGAATGATTTTATGGATCCGCAGAAAATAAGAATTAGGCTTAAAGCTTACGATCATTTTTCGCTTGATCGTTCAACCAAGGAGATCGTCCGAACAGCGCTTCGTACCGGAGCCCGGATTGCCGGACCGGTACCCCTTCCAACCAAGAGAACCGTATATACGGTTTTAAGATCTCCTCACGTTGATAAAAAATCTCGGGAGCAGTTTGAAACCCGGATTCACAAGCGATTAATTGATATTTATGACTCCACGCCGCAGACGGTTGATGCTTTGATGAAGCTCGATTTGCCTGCCGGTGTTGATGTTGAAATTAAAACCTGACGGCTGAAGAATGCAAACATTACTTGGCAGAAAATTAGGTATGACCCGTCTCTTCATGGATGACGGGACGGCAGTTCCGGTAACGGTTATCGAAACCGGACCATGTCCGGTAGTAGCTATCAGGACCAAAGAAAAGCACGGTTATAATGCTTTTCAGATTGGTTTTGGTTCGCGCCGGGAAAATCTGTTCAATAAACCTGAAACCGGACATTTCAAAAAGGCCGGGGTCGCTCCGACCCGGTATTTGCGTGAAGTCCGTGTTCCTGATTTGGGTGAAACCAAGATCGGCGACATGTTCAAGGTTGATGATATTTTCCATGAAGGAGAAAAGGTTGATGTTACAGGCACGTCCCGCGGAATGGGATTTGCCGGAGTAATGAAGCGTCATCATTTTAGCGGCGGCCAGAAGACCCATGGTCAGTCAGACCGGATGCGCGCCCCGGGTTCCATCGGGCAAGCATCATACCCTGCACGGGTATTCAAAGGTATGCGTATGGCCGGTCGCATGGGCGGCGAAACCGTCACCGTGACTGCGCTTAGAGTGGTAAAGGTGATACCTGAAGAGAACCTGATTTTAATTAAAGGTGGCGTTCCGGGCAAGGCGAACAGCCTGCTCAAGATTAAAAAATCGACTCGGAAGTAAGGTAATATATGTCGGTAACGATATTAAAAGCAGACGGAAGTAAAGGGTCGACCGTGGAATTGCCCGAAGCGATATTCGGCATTGAACCCAATGAAGTGGTCGTGCATAGCTATATCGTCAATTACTTGGCCAATCAAAGGCAGGGTAATGCGTCGACCCGGGTGAGATGTGAAATTCGCGGCGGCGGTGCAAAACCCTGGCGCCAGAAGGGTACCGGGCGTGCTCGCGCCGGAACCATTCGTTCTCCCCTTTGGAGAGGTGGCGGTATTGTATTCGGCCCGCATCCAAAATGCTATTATAACAGGATGCCTAAAAAACAAAAACGATTGGCCCTGAAATCAGTTTTTTCTGATAAGGCCAAAACCGAAAATATCAGGATTCTCGATAAACTTGATTTTCCGGATAAAAAAACCAGGAACCTTAAAACGCTCCTGGGAAATCTGGATTTAGTCGGGAAAAAAGTCCTTATACTTGATGAAGGCATGAAACCAAATCCTTACTGGGCTGCTCGTAATTTGCCGGGGATAAAGGTTTCTCGTGCCCGCTTGACAAATGCCTATGATGTTCTTAATGCGGAAATCCTGGTAATTACAATATCGGGACTCAAGGAGATCGAGGAGGTATTTTCCTGATGGAAGCTCAGAGAATAATTAAGCAGTTTCTCGCTACCGAGAAATCGGCGATCGCCAAGGAAGCCAATGGCAAATATCTTTTTGCCGTTGAAATACGAGCCAATAAAAATCAGATAAAGCATGCCATAGAAGAGCTTTTTAATGTTGAAGTCGATTCGATTTGGACTATGGTAATGCCCGGCAAAGTCAAGAGAATGGGCCGTTACGAAGGCAAGACTTCCAAATGGAAAAAAGCGATAGTTAAATTGAAAGGCGACGCCCAAATCGCGGAATTTGAAAATCTCTAAAGCAGATGTTGGATAGATTATGGGTATAAAAAAATACAGACCGACGACGCCGTCTATGAGATTCAGGACGACCCCGACGTTTGAGGAAATTACCTCAATCATTCCTGAAAAATCATTGATTCAGATTTTAAAGAAAACAGGCGGCCGGAATAATAAGGGTCGAATCACTGCTTATCAGCGAGGCGGCGGTCATAAACGGTTTTACCGGATTATTGATTTCAAGCGGAATAAACATGACATCCCCGCCCGGGTAGCATCGATTGAGTATGACCCCAATCGCTCCGCCCGCATAGCATTGCTCCATTATATTGACGGAGAAAAACGTTATATTCTGGCGCCCGACGGATTGAAAGTCGATGACACAATCATGTCCGGAGATAAGGCCGATTTTAAAATCGGAAACGCCACGCAACTGGCCAGGATACCGCTCGGAACCATGATTCATAATGTGGAAATGCGACCCGGCAAAGGCGGACAGATTGCTCGTGGTGCCGGGGCTATGGTTCAGTTGATGGCTAAAGAGGGCAAATATGCCCATTTGAAAATGCCATCCGGCGAAGTTCGTTTGGTTCCGATTATCTGTCTGGCGACGATAGGACAGGTTGGCAATATTGACCATGAGAATGTCGTCTGGGGTAAGGCCGGCGCTCGTCGTTGGCGCGGGCTGCGACCCAATGTCCGTGGCGTGGCGATGAACCCGGTTGATCACCCTATGGGTGGAGGCGAGGGGCGCAGTTCCGGCGGCCGTCATCCCTGTACCCCCTGGGGTAAACCGACTAAAGGCAAGAAAACAAGACGCAAAAAAAATTCCGACGCTTTAATTGTCAAGCGTCGCAAATAGAATAAGGACACGGAGGAGAAATGGCCCGGTCACTTAAAAAAGGCCCTTATATTGACCCCAAGCTGTTCAATAAGATTGAAGCTTTGAATGAAACCGGGGAGAAAAAAGTTATAAAAACCTGGTCTCGCCGGTCAACCATATCACCGGAATTTGTCGGCCATACTTTGGCCGTACATACCGGGAATAGGTTTATCCCGATTTATATTACCGAAAATATGGTTGGTCACAAACTTGGCGAATTCGCTCCGACGCGTACTTTCCGCGGGCATGGTGGAAAACTGGCCGAACGTGCTTCGGCGGTCAAACGAGTATAACGGGATTTGATACAATGCAGGCAAAAGCAAGATTAAGATATTTGATGATGTCGCCGCGTAAAATTCGCCGCGTGGTAGAATTGATTAAGGGTAAATCGGTAGAAGACGCGCTTACAATTCTCAGGTTTACCAATAAAGCGGCGGCCGGACCGTTATCCAAAACAATTCAATCGGCGACCGCTAATGCGTTGGCAATTGAAGGGACGTCACATCTAAAGGTCGAAGATTTATCGATCGCCAGTATTAATGTTGACGAAGGTCCGCAGGCTAAAAGAATTCGTTTCCGCGCCATGGGACGAGTTTATCGCTATAAAAAGCGCTTCACACATCTTACGGTTGTCGTCGAAGGTGAACCGACGGAAGAAGTGAAGACCAAAAGGACTCTTGGCAAGAAAAAAGCCGTTACTGAAAAGAAACCGGCCGCAAAGGCGACTCCTAAGAAGACGACCAAAAAGAAACCGGCCGCAAAGAAAACCACGACTCGCAAAACGACAACAAAGAAAACGACAACAAAGAAAACAACCGCTAAGAAAACGACGGCCAAAAAGACTGACGAAACGAAAAAGACGACGGCAAAGAAAACGGCTGCTAAAAATAAAAAGACTACAACTGCTAAGCCTAAAGATAAACCCGCCGCAAAAAAACCGGCTAAGAAAAAGGAAAAAGAATAAACCGAAAGGTTTGTGGAGGATAAATTTTGGGTCAAAAAACAAATCCCATAGGTTTCAGACTCGGAGTAACAAAGTCCTGGAATTCAAAATGGTTTTCCGCGAAATCTGTTGCTGATCTTATTCAAGAGGACTTGCTGATAAAAAAATATATTACTACCCGTCTCGATAATGCCGGGCTGGCTAAAGTTGAAATAATTCGCGCTCCCAAGAAAGTGACCGTTGATATTCACACGGCCCGACCGGGCATAGTGATCGGCCGTCGGGGTGCTGAAGTTGACAAGCTTCGAGAGGAATTGCAGCTTTTGGCCAATCAAAATATCTCGCTCAATATTATTGAGGTCAAAAAACCTGAATTGTCAGCTAAGCTCGTTGCCGATTCAATAGCCAAACAGTTAGAGGGACGTGTTTCCTTCCGACGGGCAATGAAAAGATCTCTTTCGGCCACGATGAAAATGGGCGCCGATGGCATTAAAATTATATGCAAAGGCCGGCTAAACGGAGCTGAAATTGCCCGCTCGGAAAAGTATATGGAAGGCCGGGTTCCGTTGCATACCCTGCGTGCTGATATAGACTATGCCACAGCTACGGCGCACACAACCTATGGGTGTATTGGCGTTAAAGTCTGGATTTGCCGAGGCATGATTCTGGACCGAGGTGACTTTACGCCTGAGGGACGCGAAGATAAAATGTTTGGTGACCAACCCGAAGCCGCTCGTGGTTCACGTCGAGGCGAAAAACGTCGCAAACGCAAACCTGCCGGGCGAGTTCGCAGAGATAATCTCTCCGACAAATCCAAAAAAGGAGCGAGGAGAAAGTCTCGCAAGCCGAGAAAACCGGGTGGCAAACCTCCTGAAAAGAAAACGACGAAAGAACACGGAGATAATTAGTCATGTTAATGCCGAAACGGACCAAATATAGAAAAACTCAGCGAGGTCGCCGGCGAGGAAGCGCTTATCGGGGTTCCAATATTGATTTTGGGCAGTTTGCGCTAAAAGCCATGGAAGCCTGCTGGTTAACCAACCGTCAAATCGAAGCGGCTCGTGTCGCTTTGACCAGGCATATTAAGCGTGGCGGAAAAATCTGGATTCGCGTTTTCCCGGATAAGCCGGTCACCCAAAAACCGGCCGAAACCCGCATGGGTAAAGGTAAAGGCGCTCCGGAATATTGGGTTGCAGTCGTTAAACCCGGTCGAATCTTATTTGAAATTGAAGGCGTTGATATAGAACTGGCCCGAGCGGCTTTTGCATTGGCATCCCATAAACTGCCGATAAAAACCAAATTCGTCACTCGTCGTGAATTGGAAGGTATTTAACCATGCGTATGGAAACTCTCAGGGATCTGACCAAAGATGAATTGCTTCAAAAACGTGATGAATTGAAACAGGAACTTTTTAATCTGAAGTTGCGCCGCGGTCTCAGCCAGCTTGATAATCCGTTGAAACTGCGCACTCTTCGTCGTGATATCGCCAAAATCGAAACGGCGTTGAGTGAAGATCGCACCAGTTTAAGAAAAATCATCGATCAGACCGGGTTAATTCTCGATCAGACCGACAAAACAAAAAAGAAATAAATTGTGAATAATACAGGAGTCGCACCAGAGATGGCTGAAAGAAACCGGAGAAAAACCCGAATTGGTACCGTGGTCTCCGATAAAGCGAACAAAACCTTGGTTGTCGAAGTCACTCGTACTTTGAGACATCCATTGTATGAGCGCATTATCCGAACCAAGTCAAAATTATACGCTCATGACGCCAAAGGAGAGGCCGGAATCGGAGATGTAATTCGTGTCATGGAATGTCGACCGCTGTCAAAAACCAAGCGCTGGCGTCTTGTGGAAATTATGGAGAAGGCCAAGTAAAGTCTAACACGGTCTGGGAGATACGAAGATGATTCAGGAATATACTCGACTGGTAGTAGCTGATAATTCCGGGGCAAAGCGTGTTATGTGCTTTAAGGTCCTCGGAGGCTCCAAAAAGCGTTATGCTCGAGTCGGAGATATAATAGTATGCACCGTAAAAGACGCCATCCCAGGCGGCACGGTCAAAAAATCCGAGGTTTGTAAGGCGGTTGTCGTGAGAACAACCAAGGAAATTCACCGTAAAGACGGCTCATTGATTCGATTTTCCGATAACGCGGCTGTGATTATTAATGACCAGAATGAGCCGCGCGGAACTCGTATTTTTGGACCGGTAGCCCGTGAGCTGCGTGAAAAACAGTTTATGAAAATAGTCTCTTTGGCGCCGGAGGTACTTTAAGGAAACACGATATGAATATTAAAAAAGGCGATACAATCTATGTTATTAGCGGTAATTCTAAAGGTAAAACCGCCAGGGTTCTGCATGTGTTTCCTGAAAGCAACCGCATCATTGCCGAAGGCGTAAGCATGATGAAGCGGCACACGCGCCCGACTCAACGGAATCGAAAAGGCGGAATCATTACGAAAGAAGGCACGGTCCATCGCTCCAATGTAAAGCTTTATTGCGGTTCTTGCAGCAGCCCGACGCGGGTAGCTTACAAGTTAATTGATTCCAAAGGCGATAGTAAGTCAAAAGCCAAAATACGCTGCTGCAAATTATGCGGCGCCGAGTTATAAGGGAGTTGCTTGAAAAATGGCACGGCTTAAAAAGAAATATCTTGATGAAATAGTCCCGAGGTTAATGAAGAACAGTAAATATCCAACCGTGATGGCTGTACCCAGACTTGATAAAATTACAGTCAATATCGGTGTCGGGGAAGCGATTGTTAACGCCAAATCCCTGGATGCCGCCGTGGAAGATATGCGGGTTATCACTGGCCAACAGCCGGTTATTACACGTGCTCGCAAATCCATCTCCAATTTTAAGCTTCGTCAGGGGATGGCTATTGGCTGTCGGGTTACGCTGCGTCGTGAAAGAATGTACGAGTTTTTGGATCGGCTGATGAATTCGGCGATGGCTCGTATTCGAGACTTTCGTGGAATCTCGACGAAATCATGCGACGGTCACGGGAATTTCAATATCGGTATCAAAGAACAGTTGATTTTCCCCGAGATCGATTATGATAAGATTGATAAGGTCCGCGGATTGTCGATTGCGATTACGACAACTGCCGAGACCGACGCGGAATGTATTCAGTTGCTTAAAGAATTTGGTATGCCATTCCGGAAAGAGGAGTAATTGTGGCCAAGAAGTGCTTGATTGAAAAACAGAAACGTAAACCCAAGTTTAAGGTGCGAGCCTACAACCGTTGCCGCCGTTGCGGTCGGCCGCGGGCTTACCTGCGCCAATTCGGTTTATGCCGAATTTGCTTTCGTGAACTTGCTTTAGCCGGTGAATTACCGGGAGTCAGGAAAGCCAGCTGGTAGAGTTTGCCGATTTACGGCAGAATTTTGTTAGGAGTATTTGGTTATGTCGATGACCGATCCAATTGCGGATATGCTGACAAGAATTAGAAACGCCTGTAAGGCCAAAAAAATCGCGGTTGATATTCCCGCCTCTAAATTGAAAAAGGAAATCGCCCGCATTTTAAAAGAAAATAACTACATCAAAGATTATATCGAACTGCCCAGTCGAAATAAACAGGGAATCATTCGTGTATATCTTAAATATAGCCGCGAGGATAAACCGATTATAAAAGGTTTGCGTCGAATCTCCCGTCCCGGTTTGAGAAAATACGTTGATGCTACGGATACATTCCACTACGGCTTCGGCCGGCAGGGAATGATGATTGTCTCAACCTCGTCGGGCGTTATGACCAACACGGAAGCGGCAACGAAAAAAGTAGGCGGCGAAGCCGTCTGCACCATTTGGTAAGGAGATGACGTTATGTCACGCGTCGGAAAAAAGCCGGTTGAAATCCCCAAAGGGGTAAAGGTTAGTTTATCCGGCTCTCAATTGACGGTTGAAGGACCGAAGGGAACTTTGGTAAAAGAATTTCATCCCGATATGACCATAAATGTTGGCGAGGATGCCATTGAAGTTCAGCGGCCTTCGGATAAAAATTTCCATCGCAGTCTTCACGGCCTGACCCGCGCTTTGATTCAAAATATGATAACCGGGGTAACGGAAGGCTATAAGAAACGGCTGGAAATCGTTGGGGTACAATATCGTGCGGAGATGAAGGGTAAACACTTGTATTTCCCTCCCAAAGCTATCGGCTATTCGCACGCCGTTTTGGTCAAAGCCCCGGAGGGTATCACTCTGGAATTCAATCACAAGGCAAAAATCATTACCGTTTCCGGTATTGATAAGGAACTGGTTGGCTTGACTGCCGATAGAATTCGCGCCATTCGTAAACCGGAACCATATAAAGGAAAAGGCATTAAATATGTCGGCGAATATATCCGCCGTAAGGTCGGTAAGACTGCCGCATAATAAATGGAGTAGTAATTAAGATGGTTTCAAAGATTAAGAAAAAGGCTGCCAGAGCGATGAAGCGTCGTCGCCGGGTTCGGGGAAAGATTATCGGTACTTCCAAAATTCCGCGCCTGACGGTTTCAAAGTCGCTCAATAATATGTATATGCAGATTGTGGATGATTATAAAAATGTTACCCTGCTCGGCCTGGCCACGAATTCCAAGGACTTCGGGGGGAAGATAGATAAAGATGGTTCCAAGGTTGACAAAGCCAAAAAGCTCGGCCAGGCAGTAGCCGGATTGGCGATTGAAAAGGGAATTGAAAAGGTTGTTTTCGATCGCAATCAGTATCGTTATCATGGGCGTATTAAGGCCGCGGCTGATGGCGCTCGTGAAAAAGGTTTAAAATTTTAATTTTAAGAATAAATGAGGTGAATGTTGGCCCGATTTGAAGTTGATAGTCTTGAATTTCAGGAAAAAGTAATTCACATTAACCGTGTCGCCAAGGTTGTCAAGGGCGGACGACGTTTCGCTTTTACAGCCCTTGTTGCCGTAGGCGACGGCAATGGCAAAGTGGGGGTCGGGCTCGGCAAGGCTAAAGAAGTTGCCGGGGCGATTCATAAAGGCACCGAGGCGGCGCGCCGCGCTATGGTTAATGTGTCGCTTGCCGGTGGCACCATCCCGCATCGCATCATCGGTGAATTCGGGGCCACCCGGGTAATCCTCAAACCAGCTTCCGCCGGTACCGGTGTAATCGCCGGAGGCGGAGTTCGTGCGGTTCTGGAAGCGGCAGGCATACAGGATATCTTGACTAAGGCTCTCGGTTCGCGCAATCCGCACAATGTTGTCAAAGCCACTATGAACGGGCTTCTAAATTTGCGTACTAATGAAGAAGAAAAAGAATACAGAGAAAAGGGTTAAGAGGTCCTGTTATGGCAAAAATTAAAATCACGCAGGTTCGTTCCGTGATAGGACGGAAGCCGCAACACAAACGTACCATCAAGGCGTTGGGATTAGGCAAAATTAGAAAGTCAGTTATTCACGAGGATACTCCGCAAATCAAGGGTATGGTCAGAAGCGTCGCGCATTTGGTCGAAGTTGAGGACATGAAGTAGCCTTACGGCAGAAAAGTCAGGATATAAAATGGATCTTTCAAATTTAAAACCAGCTTCCGAATCAAGAAAGAAAAGAAAGCGAATCGGACGGGGACCCGGTTCCGGAATGGGAAAAACATCTACGCGTGGTCATGGGGGACAGAAATCCCG
The DNA here is from genome assembly GCA_036480375.1 of Candidatus Zixiibacteriota bacterium. NCBI lineage: Bacteria > Pseudomonadati > Candidatus Zixiibacteriota > Candidatus Zixiibacteriota bacterium. Next base: position 13,578 of record JAZGGI010000006.1, on the reverse strand, counting down.
CAGCGGCGGTTCGGTAAAGCCCTGGATGCACGGCGGTCAAATGCCGCTGCACCTGCGTCTCCCCAAACGTGGTTTTAAGAATATATTCAAGCAGGAATTTCAGATTATAAACCTCTTTTCACTAAAAGGGTTGCCGGTCGAAGAGCCAATCACCGCGGATGTTTTGAAAAAGCACGGCAGAATTAAGTCGCTGAATATACCGGTCAAGATTCTCGGTCAGGGTGAAATTGAGGCCGCGATGACAATCGTCGTCGATGCCTGCAGTGAAACCGCCCGAAAAAAAATCGAGGCGGCCGGGGGAAAGGTTGAGGTAGCTCAGTGTTAGGAACGTTTCAATCGATTTTCAAAATTGAGGAACTGAGAAGAAGGATTTTCTATACTCTTGGCCTTCTGATAGTCTATCGCATTGGCGGTCATATTCCAACACCGGGTATCGATGCCAGCGTTCTCCAGAGCTTTTTTGCCGGCGCTCAGGGAACTCTGGTCGGAATGTTTGATATGTTTGCCGGAGGGGCGTTTCAAAAGGCGACTATATTTGCCCTGGGTATAATGCCCTATATTTCCGCCTCGATTATTATGCAGCTATTGGGCGCGGTAATTCCTTTTATCCAAAAGCTGCAAAAAGAAGGCGAAGAAGGTCGTCGCAAAATTACCCAGTACACTCGTTACGGAACAGTTGTCATTGCCGCTTTGCAGGCTTTCGGTACGGCAACATATTTGCGGTCGATTGTCGCTTCAGACGGCCGAGCCGCCGTAGTTATGGACGGTTGGCAATTTGTTCCCCTCACGGTTCTGACTTTTACCTGCGGCACTATTTTCATAATGTGGCTCGGTGAACAGATTACTCAGCGCGGTATCGGAAACGGTATCTCACTTATTATCTTTGCCGGTATCATCGCCCGTTTCCCACAAGCAGTGGTCGAGGAAGGACAGGCGGTCTTGAACGGCACGCGCTCGATCTTTGTTGAAGTCTTGATGATAGCTATGATGCTGGTTGTTATTGCGGCGGTAATTGTTGTTACGAGAGGTCAACGGCGCATTCCCGTGCAATATCCCAAAAAAGTTGTCGGACGAAAAGTGTATGGCGGGCAAACTACGCATCTTCCGCTTTCTGTAAACTCAGCCGGTATTATCCCGATTATTTTCGCCCAGTCGATTATGTTCGCCCCGGCTACGGTAGCACAAATGTTTCCCGATGTTGAATGGCTAAATAATATAATCGGTTATTGGCTGGCTCCGGGTTCATTGTTTTACTCGATAATGTACGGTTTGATTATCGTATTTTTCGCATATTTTTATACCGCGCTGACATTCAATCCGATTGATTTGGCTGATAATATGCGCAAAAACGGCGGCTTTATTCCCGGGATTCGTCCGGGTAAACGAACCGCCGAATATATTGAAAAGATTTTAACCCGCATCACATTACCGGGTGCAATATTCTTCGCCCTCATCGCTATATTACCATGGGTGTTAGTTGCCAGGGTCAATGTGAACTTTTTCTTTGGTGGGACAGGGCTCCTGATTATCGTCGGTGTAGCCCTTGATACATTACAGCAAATCGAATCGCATTTGCTGATGAGACATTATGACGGCTTCATGAAAAAAGGCCGTATTCGTGGGAGATCACATTAGTGAACTTGATTTTTCTGGGAGCTCCCGGATCCGGGAAGGGAACTCAGGCGGTTCGCCTGGCCGAAAAAATCTCGGCCTTGCATTTGTCAACCGGTGATCTGCTTCGGGCAGCCGTCAAAAACGGCACCGAACTGGGTAAGAAAGCCGAAGGATACATGAAAGCCGGCGAATTGGTGCCGGATGATATTATCATTGGTTTGATTGAAGAACAGCAAAATAATGGGAAATTAAAAAACGGATTTATTCTTGATGGATTCCCCCGTACGATTCCTCAGGCGGAAGCATTGAGCGAGATGTTTGAGCGCTCCGGCGCGAAAATAGACTACGCCGTATTGCTCGACGTCGATGATGAAGAAATAATTAAGCGCCTTTCCGGAAGGATGTATTGCGGCGATTGCCAGTCCGGATATAATTATCCGGCCAATATGCCCAAAGAAGAAGGCGTCTGTGATCAATGCGGCGGGAAATTGGTCCGCCGTCCCGATGATGAACCCGAGGTCGTGAAAAACCGCCTTGATGTTTACAAAAAACAAACCCAACCGATTGAAGATTATTACAAGGGTCAATCATTATTGTTGCCGATTCCCGGAATCGGAACTCCCAATGAAATTTTTGACCGTATCGTTAAGGGCTTGGGCGTATAAATGAACGATGTACGAATTGAAGTCAAAAAGAGAAATTGAATTGATGCGTAAAGCCGGTAGAATAGTAGCCGAGGTGCACGAGCTGATGGAGAAAAATATTGCTCCGGGCGTTACTACCGCCAAACTTGACACCATCGCCGAAGACCATATCCGCTCCCGCGGGGCCGAGCCGGCCTTCAAGGGGTACCGCATGGGTAACAATACTTATCCGGCTTCAATTTGTTCTTCTATCGATGAAGTAGTTGTTCATGGAATACCTTCGAACCGTAAACTCATCGAAGGCGAGATTATTTCAATCGATGTGGGTACCTATATCGGTGGATATTACGGTGATGGCGCCAAAACTTATGCCGTGGGCGAAGTTGATGAGACCAAGGCGAAATTGATGCAAGTTACCAAAGATTCACTGGCGGCCGCCATTGATAAGGCCCGAGCCGGGAATCATCTTGGAGATATCGGCTCCGCCATTCAGAGCATTGCGGAACAAAACGGCTTTTCGGTAGTTCGTGATATGGTAGGTCATGGAATCGGCCGAAAAATGCATGAAGACCCGCAGGTGTATAATTTCGGTTCGCCGGGTACCGGATTAGAACTCCTCGAAGGAATGGTCCTCGCGATCGAACCGATGATTAACGCCGGAGATTATAAAATTAGTTTCAAACCGGACGGCTGGACGACAGTTACGGCCGATGGTAAACCATCGGCGCATTTTGAGCATACCGTCGCCATTACGTCCAATGGCCCGGATATTTTAACACTGGTGTAGGGAATTTTATGGCCAAAGAAGATGTCATACAGGCTGAAGGAAAGGTGCTCGAACCGCTGCCTAATGCCATGTTCAAAGTTGAACTGGAAAACGGGCATGTGGTTCTGGCTCACATATCGGGTAAAATGCGGATGCATTTTATCAAGATATTACCGGGCGACCGCGTCAGCCTTGAGCTGTCTCCGTACGATTTAAGCCGGGGGAGAATTACTTACCGGCATAAGTAGAAGACTGAGATTGCGACAATGGAGGATAAAATTATGAAAGTCAAAGCGTCATTAAAGAAGCGTTGCGAAAAGTGTAAAATAGTTCGTCGCAAAGGTGTTTTGAGAATAATCTGTGTCAACCCGCGTCATAAACAAAGACAAGGGTAGATAGATGGCCGCTAATCAATGTAGGAGGTTCAATTGGCCCGAATAGCTGGTGTGGAATTACCACGCACGAAACGGATCGAAATCGCCCTGACTTATATCTTTGGAATCGGGTTAACATCAGCCAAAGCAATCCTGAGTAAAACCGGGGTTAGCCCCGATACCAGGGTTAATAAGCTGACCGAGGAAGATGTCATTAAGCTGCGAAACCTCATCGAACATGATTACAAAGTCGAAGGAAGCCTGCGCAGTGAAATAGCAATGAATATCAAGCGCTTGATTGATATCGGTTCCTATCGTGGTTACCGGCATAGACGGGGTCTGCCCCTTCGAGGTCAGCGAACGAAAACGAACGCTCGTACCCGAAAAGGTCCCAGGAAGACCGTCGCCGGAAGGAAGAAAGCTCCAGGCGGAAGATAAGACAATAATTTGAGTAATTGAGGAGTAGCTGTGGCTGATCCAAAGAAACGAAAAGTAAAAAAGAAACACCGCAAAGTAGAAGCCGTGGGAATCGCCCATATTAAGGCATCTTTCAATAATACGGTTATATCTATTTGCGACTCCAAAGGCAACGTCCTTTCGTGGGCCAGCGCCGGCCGTGTAGGTTTCAAAGGCTCGAAAAAATCGACACCTTTTGCCGCCCAGCAGGCAGCCGCATTGTCGGCAAAGGAAGCCCTCGATATGGGCATGCGCAAAGTAGATATAATGGTTAAAGGCCCCGGCTCGGGTCGTGAAGCGGCTATCCGTTCGATTTCCGCGGCCGGTTTGGAGGTGCTTAGTATTAGGGACGTTACACCGATTCCGCATAATGGGTGTCGTCCGCCGAAACGCCGTCGGGTTTGATTAGACGGTTTGTGTTTGAAAATGAATCTGTTTGAATAAAAGGAAGATTGAATGGCTCGTTATACTGATGCCAATTGCAAGTTGTGCCGCCGAGAAGGCGAAAAGCTCTTTTTGAAAGGGAACCGGTGCCTTTCCGAGAAATGCTCGTTCGAGAGGCGCGCTTACGCACCCGGACAGCACGGCAGCAATATGCGAAGGAAGATTTCCGAATACGGTCTTCAGCTCCGGGAAAAACAAAAAGTCCGCCGTATTTATGGAATCCTGGAAAGGCAATTTCATAACTACTTTGAAAAAGCCGAGCGAAAAAAAGGCGTGACCGGCGTCAACTTATTACAGATGCTGGAATGCCGCCTCGACAATATTGTTTACCGTTTGGGTTTCGCTCCCTCAAGAAAGTCAGCGAGACAACTTATTCGTCATCGTCATTTTCTGGTCAACGGCCATATTGTTGACATTCCTTCTTATAATGTCACAATTAATGACGTTATACGCGCTAAGGATAAATCCAAAAGTCTGGATATTATTCACATGGCGTTGAAGGAATCAAGAGGTGAGGAAATACCCTGGCTGCGTCTCAATAAGGCCAGCCTGGAAGGTGAGCTTCTGGAAGTTCCGAAGCGGGAAGAAATTATGATACCCGCCCAGGAGCAGTTAATTGTGGAATTGTATTCAAAATAATACCGCTTTGGCGGTGCTTTAACCTTACGGGGGATAAGCTAATGAAATGGAAGAGCCTGCAAATGCCCAAAGAGATTGTTACCGATCAATCCAATTTGGAGGAGGGTTATGCAAGGTTTGCAGTCGAGCCTCTCGAACGAGGTTTCGGCGCGACAATAGGACACTCCCTCAGGCGGATTTTGCTGTCATCGATTCAGGGGGCGGCGCCGGTTTCAATGAGGATTGAAGGTGTTCTGCATGAATTCGGATCAATTGAAGGAGTTTATGAGGATATCACCGATATCGTATTGAACATCAAGAAGATGCGAGTTCGGCTATATGCCGACGAACGTCGCACTTTAACGTTGTCTGTCAATTCCAAAGGCAAAATTACGGCCGGTATGTTCGAGGAAAATCCTGACGTTGAAATGCTTAACCCGGATTTGCATATTGCCGAGCTAACCAGCAATCGGAACTTCACGATTGAAGTAGATATTGACTACGGCCGCGGTTATGTAATGTCCGATATCAATAAGCGGGAAGATATGCCGGTTGGCACTATTTTTCTTGATTCTCTCTTTTCACCGGTGATCAAAGTCAATTATGAAATCGAAAACACTCGCGTCGGACAAAAAACCGATTATGATCGGTTGATGCTTGATATTTGGACTGATAAAACAATGACGCCGGAAGACGCTCTCAGCTACGCCGCCAAAATCCTCAAAGACCACATGCAATTGTTTATCCATATCGACGAGGAACTGGAAATTGCGGAAGAAGAGGAAGAAGACGAGGAAGTCGTTCGCATTAGGCAGCTTTTGAAAACTCGTGTCGATGAGCTTGAATTGTCGGTGCGTTCCTCTAACTGTCTGCGAGCAGCCAACATCCAGAATTTGGGTGAACTGGTCTCCAAAACGGAATCGGAAATGCTCAAATATCGGAATTTTGGACGAAAATCGCTGAACGAACTGACATCAATTCTCGAAGAATTAAATTTGTCGTTTGGTATGGATATTGAACCGTACCTCGAAAAGAATTAGAACCCGGCAGGAAAAAGATGAAACATCAGGTTAAAACCAAGAAATTATCGCGTACAAAACCGCATCGTGAAGCTATGTTGGCGAATATGGCCATTTCACTTTTCACGACCCGCTCCATAAAAACCACGGACGCCAAGGCCAAGGAATTGCGCCGCCTGACGGATAGACTTATTACGACTGCGAAAATAAATACTCTGGCGGCTCGGCGCAAGATATTCGCGCAATTACGAAATGAAACAATCGTTAAGAAACTGTTTGATGAAATTGCTCCGTATTTTTCCGATCGGCCGTCCGGGTTTACCCGTGTCATCAAAATTGGACCTCGCCACGGAGATGGCGCCTCGCTCTCACTTGTCGAATTATTGACACCGAAACCTGAAAAAGTTGATGAAAAATCAAAAGACAAGAAAAAAGCGAAGAAAAAATAAATTAGTTTTTATTAAGAAATTTCTAAACGGTCGCATCGCGGCCGTTTTTATTTGCATTTTTTTGCATCCAAATGGTAAATCTAAAAAAGTATTTGCAAACGGATGCGATTAGTGTTATCTTCATTAAAGAATCATATTAAAAAGTGACAAGAATAGATTAGCTCTCCATGAGTTACGGGGGGAGCTGGTTTCGCATTTCAACTAATGCTTTAATTGCACGGAGGCTTTATGGCAATGTCAAAAGGGTGTACAATTTCACTAATTGTTGTATTGGCTGTGATTATTATTATTGTTCTGGGGGTCTTTCTTTTCTGGGATAAAATCAAACAGGCCGGCGTTGATACTATGATTACATTAGCGGAGACCGAAATAAAGGCAAATCTCCCCGAAGGTTATTCAGAAGAATCTGTTACCGAATTGATGAGTGAGTTTAGAACCGCATTTAGTGAAGATAAAATCGCACCGGACAAAGTTCAAGGACTTGTTACTAATCTACAGGCGGCAATGGGGGATGAGCATTTTGATGTCGAGGAATCAAAACTTATGCTCAATCTGATTGAGGATGCGCTAGGCAAGGAACCTCCGGCCGAAGAGGAAATGAGTGAAGACGAAATGCCGGACGACTCTCTCGCCGTTCCGGATAGCTTATAAATGAAGCCGTCGCGGGAAAAGTTCATTTCCGCGGAAATAAAAGTTCTTCGAAATTCGAATACAAGCTTGCCGGAATCTTTTGTTTGGGATGGCCGAGAGTATGAAATAAAAAACATAATTGCGGCCTGGCCCAATCATGGATATTCCGCCGGTTCCCCTCGCAAGAAAAACTGGCGGATGCGGCGCCATAGAAATTGCTATCAGGTCGAAACGGTTGATGGTGATGTTTTTGAGATGTATCATGATCGCGGATTAAAACCTGACGGTGGGAAGTGGGTTTTACTGACTAAAATAAAAAGGTAAAAAGAATTCACCGCTGTACAAATGAGTTTTTATTTTTTTCTTATATTGTCTTACTTGCTGGGTGGAATTCCGTTCGGTTTAATCGTGGGATTTCTATTTGGGCATGGGGATATCAGGTCTAAAGGTTCTGGGAACATCGGGGCTACTAATGTTTGGCGAGTAGCCGGTCCCTGGGCGGCTCTATTTGTGTTTATCGGAGATATCGGTAAAGGAGCGGCTGCGGTCTGGATCTGCCATCACTGGTATAATCCTTTATGGCCAATATCTTTTGAAGGTGCGGCTCTGTTATTTGGATTTTTCGCGGTCCTGGGACACCTTTTCTCACCCTATTTGAAATTTAAGGGTGGGAAAGGCGTCAATACCGCGCTCGGTGTGTTTACCAGTTTATTACCGTGGGAAACTTTGGCTTCTGTAATCATCTTTGTTGTCGTTTTGCTGGTCACACGGTTCGTATCGCTTAGTTCCATTATCGCGGCTTTATCTTTAGTCGGGATTCTATGGTTAAAATATCTATATTTCAATATCCCTATAAAAAAGGAATATCTACTGGCAACGTCAATTGTATCAGTTTTAATAATTTTTACCCATCACAAAAATATTAAGAGATTGTTAACGGGAACGGAAAATAAATTTCAATTACGAAGGGTAATCGATTGAGAAAACGGGTGACTATATTGGGGGCGGGATCCTGGGGTATAGCCAACGCAAATTTGTTGGCTCATAATGGATCGGAAGTAACTCTTTGGGAATTCGACCCCGACGAACTTGAACTTCTCCGAACCGAGCGGGAACATCCGCGTAAATTACCCGGAATTATAATCGATAACAGTATCTATCTGGTTGGCGATTTGACCGATGCTCTCGAAGGCGCCGAAATTGTAATTTTCGCGATACCGACTCAAAAAATCGCCGAAGTCTGCCGCCATATCTCGGCGGCGTCTGTTACTCAATCGAAATTGGTAATTAGCTTGAGTAAGGGAATTGAGCAGGGGAGCCTCCGCCGTGTTTCGCAAATAATCGGCGATGAATGGGTAGGTATTCACCCCGAAAACATCGTTTCGCTTTCCGGTCCTTCACATGCCGAGGAAGTCTCGCGGCAAATTCCGACATCGGTTGTTGTAGCCGGCAATGAAGATAAATGTCAGTTAACACAAGAAATATATAGCAATCCCGTTTTTCGAGTATATCGCAGTTCTGATTTGATTGGCGTTGAATTAGGCGGCTCCTTGAAAAATGTTATCGCCATCGCGGCCGGAATAGTCCGCGGTCTGGGTTTTGGAGATAATACGCTGGGGGCGCTGATTACCCGGGGGTTGGCCGAAATCAGCCGCCTGGCTTATGCTATGGGAGCTGAACCGGAAACTCTGGCGGGATTATCAGGTATTGGTGATCTGGTCGCCACCTGCACTTCAACCCATTCCCGAAATCAGACGGTTGGATATCAAATCGGACAGGGCAAGACCCTGAAAGAAGTGCTATCAGGTATGGTTATGGTAGCCGAGGGCGTAACGACATGCCGCTCGGCGCGTCAATTGGCCAAAGATATGTCTATTGAAATGCCGATTACCGAAGCCGTTTGCGAAGTACTTTTTGAAGATCTGCCCGCCCGGGAAGCAGTTACAAGTTTGATGACCCGGCCCCTCAAGGCTGAGGTCTCGGTAAAGTCTGAATATATGAACGGAGGTACTAATGCCCAAAACTAAAGTACTCCATGATGAAAAATTATACTATTCCATAAGTGAAGTCGCTCGTATAACCGACCTCCAGCCGTATGTTTTGCGATTTTGGGAAAAGGAATTCCCCACTTTGCGCCCCAGGAAAAATAAAGGCGGAAATCGGCACTATCAAAAGCGCGATATTGAAATGATTAATCAAATCAAGCAGTTATTGTACATGGAGAACTATACCATAGCCGGCGCGAGAAAACGTATCCGTCAAATGGAATCAACACCGGAAAAACGGAAACTGGTATTAAAGGCAAAATCCATTACCATAATTGGTGAAATCAAGAAGGAACTGACCGATCTTCTCAAACTTTTCCCTTGCCTTTTTTAGATTTTTGACCATTATGGGATACGCGTCGGGGCGTGGCGCAGTCTGGTTAGCGCACTCGCTTGGGGTGCGAGAGGTCGGCCGTTCAAATCGGCTCGCCCCGACCATTTAATAATTCCGGAATATATAAATGAAACCTAAAATTCTTCTTTTAATTCCCGCTTACAACGCTTCCAAATATATCCTCGAACTTATGGAACGGGTCTCGCCATATTTTGAAGATGATAATATCTTAATAATCAACGACGGCTCTATCGATACGACTCAAGATGAAATTGATAAGCTTGATTGCCATGAAATTACTTTCCCGGAAAATAGAGGCAAGGGAGTCGCTCTCAAGAAAGGATTTGAATTTGCTGTCAATAACGGATACGATGCCGTCATAACCATCGACTCCGACCTGCAGCACCGTCCCGAACATTTACCGGCTTTTCTCGAGGCGTATAATAACGCCGATATTTTAATCGGCACCCGTGATATTCATCCCCGCCTGATGCCTTTCGATCGCTTGTTGACAAATAATCTGACTTCGATAATTATTTCCATATTCGGTTCGACTCGAATTCGAGATTCCCAATCGGGTTATCGATTAATAAAAACGCCGGTTTTGAAAAAGTTATGTTTAACCAGCTCACGATACGATACCGAAAGCGAAATGCTTTTTCAGAGCGGATATTTGGGCTTTACCGCCGGTGAAGTCGCGATTGATACGGTCTATGAGGGCTCGCATTCATTTATAAATCCATTTAAGGATACGACTCGATTCATACGCCAGATCTGGAAAAGAATCTGGTACTGACAAAGAGGATTTTATGCGAATTTTACTTACCAATGATGACGGTGTTCATGCGGAAGGAATTAACGTTCTCTTTCAGGAATTGAAAAAATATCATGAGGTTTTACTTTTCGCTCCCGATAGAGAACAGTCGGCCACCGGTCATTCATTGACGCTGTCTCATCCTTTACGCATACATAAATTCGCCGATGATTGTTATTCCTGCGACGGCACTCCGACGGATTCAGTCTTGTTAGCCGTATTAAATATACTGAATCACAAAAAGCCGGAAATGGTCATATCCGGAATCAATCACGGGCCCAACATGGGCGAGGACGTCATGTATTCAGGGACGGTTGCCGCCGCCATTGAAGGCTCTCAACTGGGTATTCACTCGATTGCCGCTTCCATGGTCAACAGCAAAAACGCCGATTTCAAAAGCGTGGCCCGCTTTATTCGACGGCTGGTTAAAGGATACCCCAAAATGAATCTTTCCCCGAAAACAATTTTAAATATCAACTTCCCGGGCAAAGTCAAAGACGGATTCAAAAAATATCGTTTCACCAGTCTGGGCAGTCGGGAATATGATGATATTATCGAAAAACGAAAAGACCCGCGCGGCTGGGACTATTATTGGATTGCCGGAAGCCCCATCTGGAAGATGGTTCCGGGCACCGATATTTACGCCATTGAGTCTGGCGAAGTATCTATTACTCCGATACATTTCCATTTTACCGATAATAAAGCATTGAGCTCTTTGACTGAAAACGGTTTCAAGCTTCCCCGGTAAAAGTCGATAAAATCAGTACTTGACAAAAAAGTAATTTATTCTATTTTGGAATCTTCTAATCGGGGCGTAGCGCAGATGGTAGCGCGCTTGGTTCGGGACTAAGAAGTCGCTGGTTCAAATCCAGTCGCCCCGATTTTTTTACAATAGTTTTCATCGCAAGAAACGGGGAATTATGGCTGACGCGAATAAAATCATCATTGGTGTTATCGGGGCTGGAAAATGTGCTAAAAAATTGCGAGAGCAGTCCTATGGGGTTGGGCAGGAAATCGCCAAAGCCGGCGCGATTCTTGTCACCGGAGGTCTCAAAGGCGTCATGGAAGCGGCATCTCGCGGAGCCAAAGAAGCAGGCGGCACCGTTATCGGGATCGTTCCGGGGGCCGATAAAACCAAAGCCAATCCGTACTGCGACATCGTAATTCCGACCGGTATCGGCGAGGCTCGCAACGTAATTGTCGTCCAGACCGCCGATGCTCTGATATCCCTGCATGGCCGCTATGGCACGATTATCGAAATGTGTTTTGCTCTCAAACAAAAAAAACCGTTAGTGTCGCTGGTGAATTGGGATATTCTTCCCGAAGTAATTACCAAATCAACTCCGGTCGAGGCGGTCGAAGAAGCGATAAGGCTGGTCCGTAGTGGCCAAAAGTAGCGTCAAAATAATTGTCAGCGGTTTGGTGCAGGGCGTCAGCTTCAGGTACTTCACTTATAAACAGGCGGCCGCTCTGGGATTGACAGGATACGCCAAAAATCTTCCCACCGGACAGGTTGAAATAATCGCCCAGGGCGAAAAGGGCATGATCGATGAACTGGTCAAAGCCGTCCGCGTCGGCCCCGGCTACGCTTCGGTATCCGATGTGCAACTGGAAGAGATTCAAACCGATGAACACTTTGACAAATTTGGAATGAGATAAGGATATAATCATGGATTTGAAAAACGCCATCCGTTCCATTCCCGATTTCCCCAAACCGGGGATAATTTTTCGGGATATAACTACACTGTTATCCAATCCGGAAGCGTTTAAACAATCGCTTGATGAATTTGAAAAATATCTTCGCGATAAAAATATTAATCGTATTGCCGCTATCGATTCGCGCGGCTTTTTATTCGGCGGGGCGCTGGCAGACCGCATGAATATTCCGCTGTCTATTATTCGCAAAAAAGGCAAACTCCCATTTGATACCGTTTCAGCTTCTTATGAACTCGAATACGGTACCGATACGCTCGAGATGCATAAAGACGCCGTCAATCCCGGCGACAGAGTCGCCGTCATCGATGACCTGCTCGCAACCGGCGGAACGCTTGAGTCATCCTGCAGGATGGTCGAGGAGCTCGGGGGAGAGGTAACCGTGATTGGCATCGTCATCGAATTGTCATTTCTCAACGGCCGGAGCAAATTATCTCAGTATGACATCTGCGCCCTTGTTGATTACGCGAGTGAATAGTCCGTAGCGATAAATCCCAATAGGCTTCAAATTACTTGTAGCGACAACTCTCGATCTGTCGTAATGTCTAATTAAATTTGAAACGATGATGATTTGGATAAATCGTTCTTGAGTTTGGCCGGATTATTATATATTATTTGGTTAATGCCCCCGTAGCTCATCAGGATAGAGCATCGGTTTCCTAAACCGAGTGCAGCAGGTTCGAGTCCTGCCGGGGGTATTGTTTCGAACCAACGGGTTCGAATTTAGCATGGCAATATTGCGGCTCTTTTGAATGGAGGATCTCAAATGTCTGACAAGATATATCAAATAAAAATATCGCTTCTTGATATAAAGCCATTGATTTGGAGGCGCGTTGCGGTTTCGGGGAATGTCACTCTGGCAAAGCTTCATAAGATTATACAAACCGTAATGGGATGGGAAAACTATCATTTGCATGAATTCAGATACAAGGGTGTAGTGTATGCTGTTCCTGATCCTGAGTTTGATAACGTTGATGTCGTAGATGACCGCAAGGCTAAGCTGAGTCGAATGATAAAAGAACCCAAGCAGCAGTTTTCGTATACTTATGATTTTGGGGACGGTTGGGGACATCGTTTGCTCGTTGAGAAGATTTCGGACCCGGAACCTGAAATTACTTACCCAATCTGCATGGGAGGGGAGCGGGCATGTCCGCCGGAAGACTGCGGTGGTACTTACGGTTATGAGAATTTCCTCGAGGCCATTGGCGATCTCGGTCACGAAGAGCATGAAACGATGCTCGAATGGATAGGCGGCGAATTTGACGCCAATGAATTTAGTGTTGAAGAGACTAATGAAATACTGGCAGATGAGTTCAAATCCAAATCGGTCAAGTGATTGATTTCGGGCGTTTGCGTGGAAATGCGAATCTTATGGTTCGAAAATCGTTCGATTCGGGGTATGTAATTTAGTTCGTTGGCATTCGGGAATAAACATCAGAATATAAAGGTCTAAGGCAATAGTGCGGGAACCAATCCTTTCCCAAAAGCGGGCGGCGGATTGGCCACTGGTAGGCTAAAGAAACCTATCCCGGGCCCTGTCATGATTTTTGTGTAAACAGTTAAATTGGTTTTTCATATCTTCGGTACTCTTTGGCCGAATCGAATAGCAAATTGATGGACTGCCAACGGCCAGTTCCTAATCGGCATGGTCCACTTTT
>JAZGGI010000005.1 GCA_036480375.1 Candidatus Zixiibacteriota bacterium | reverse complement strand
TGCCACCACCCTTACGATTCAAGATCATCGTCATCGCCGCCGTCAATGTCGTCTTGCCATGATCGACGTGACCGATCGTGCCGACATTCACGTGCGGCTTCGTCCGCTTAAATTTCTCCTTGGCCATTTATCACCTCGTCTTCTTTATGTAATTTAACTTCTTATTCCAAGTCTCATTTTTTCAGTAACCTCTTCGGGAACCGGCTGATATGACGCAAACTGCATCGTGAAAACAGCACGCCCCTGAGAAATGTTACGAAGTTTTGTCGCGTAGCCGAACATTTCCGACAACGGGACAAGAGCGTTTATTACCTGTGATTTATTCTTTGGCAGGATGCCACCTATCTGGGCCCGCCTTGAATTTAAATCATTCATTATATTTCCGGCGTAATCTTCAGGAACAATTATTTCGACCGTCATGACCGGTTCAAGCAGAATCGGGCCAGCCTTTTCCGCGGCATCCTGGAAGGCCATTGAGGCCGCAATGGAAAAAGCCGTCTCGGTAGAATCAATTTCATGGATGGAACCGTCAATAATCTCAACTTTTATACCAATCATCGGATTACCTGATATAGCGCCATTAAACGCTGCCGATCGTATACTTTTTTCGATAGACGGAATGTATTGTCTGGGTATAGCCCCTTCGGTAATTTTATTTTCGACAATAAATCCGGTTTCACCTTCAAGAGGTTCAATTCTGATAACCACGTGACCATATTGCCCCCTACCACCCGATTGCCTGATAAATTTGCCTTCGCCGGTTTGAGTTTCTGTGATTGTTTCCTTATAGGCTACCCAGGGCTTGCCGACATTGGCCTGAACTTTGAATTCGCGCAAAAGACGGTCGGTTAAAATATCAAGGTGCAGTTCGCCCATACCGGAGATTATGGTTTGACCTGTTTCCTCATTAGTCGTTACTTTGAAGGTCGGATCTTCTTCGACGAGCTTCGCCATAGAATCATTCAGTTTATCGTGGTCAGCCAGAGTCTTCGGCTCGATAGCGACGCTGATTACCGGCGCGGGGAATTCTATCAGGTCCATTTCCATGGGATGCTTGATATCGGAGAGAGTATGACCGGTTGCGGTTTTACGGAAACCAACTACGGCGACGATATCGCCGGCCCGGACTTCCTTCACTTCCTCCCTTTTATTCGCATGCATCCGCAAAATACGGGCCACTCTTTCTTTTATTCCGGAGCTGGCATTATACAAATAAGAACCAACCTTAATCGTCCCCGAATAAACTCTTATATACGTCAGACGGCCCACATGTGGGTCCGTTACAATCTTAAACGCCAGTGCGCAAACGGGTTCATTGACATCAGCTTTCCGTTCCGCTATTTTTGACGAGCTTGGAATATGTCCTTTTACGGCCGGTTTGTCAAGCGGAGAAGGAAGAAAATCAACAATGGCATCGAGAATTTTCTGGACGCCGATATTCTTAAATGATGAACCGCACATAATCGGGACAATGGTGACATCCAGGCAGGCGCGTCGAATTACGTCCAGCAATTCATTACAGTCAATTGGCTCTTCAGTCAAAAACTTTTCCATTAAACCATCATCATAACTCGAAACCGCTTCAAGAAGATTTTCTCGATATTTTTTGGCCTCGTCGAGTAGATCGTCGGGAACGGGTAAATCCTCAAATTCCGCACCCTGCGAATCGACAGTTGCCACTCGGTAGGTCATATTAATCAGGTCGACTACTCCGGTGAAGGTATCGCATTCTCCGGCGGGAATTTGAATCGGAACGGCATTAGCCCCCAATCTTTCTCGTATTTGTTCGACAGCGCCATAGAAATCGGCCCCGATTCGATCCATTTTATTAACATAGGCGATGCGGGGAACGGCGTATTTATCAGCCTGATACCAGACCGTTTCAGATTGTGGTTCAACTCCGCCGACGGCACAAAAAATCGCCACGGCTCCATCAAGAACTCGCAGCGAACGTTCAACCTCCACGGTAAAATCGACATGCCCGGGGGTATCAATAATATTTATAGTATGATTACGCCAAAATGTGGTGGTAGCCGCTGAAGTTATAGTAATCCCGCGTTCTTTTTCCTGCTCCATCCAATCCATGGTCGCCGCGCCGTCATCCACTTCACCGATACGATGAGTTTTGCCCGTATAAAACAGCATACGCTCGGTAGTCGTAGTCTTACCGGCGTCGATATGGGCCATAATACCGATATTGCGGATATCATTTAAAGATGCTTTGTTCGACATCTTAAACCTGCTAATTCGTGCGCTAAAAGATGATAACCAATCCAGCGCTCGCGCGACGTCTCAGCAGGGTCAGTCGGCAAGCTATTCGGACGGAGCGGTAACCATAAATTTCCCCGGTAACTGGTCGACGGTTAACGACGCCGTCGAACGGGAATCAGAGGGTTACCACCTGAAATGCGCAAAAGCCTTGTTGGCTTCCGCCATCTTATGCGTATCTTCCTTCTTTTTTATTGACGCTCCCTCATTATTGGCGGCAGCCAAAAATTCGGCAGCTAATTTTTCGGCCATGGTTGTTTCGGAGCGAGCCTTGGCATAGGTAATCGCCCAGCGAATGGCCAAAGCCGATTTTCTATTCGGTCTAACTTCAACCGGGACCTGGTAGGTGGCGCCGCCAACTCGGCGGGACTTTACTTCAAGAACCGGCTTAATATTATTCAACGCTTTATGAAACAATTCAAGCCCCGGAGTCCCCGATTTATCTTCGCATATTTCAATCGCGTGATAGAGTATTCCCTCGGCGACCGATTTTTTTCCGCGAGACATTAAACTTCCTACAAACTGACTGACTACCAGATCACCGTATTTGGGATCCGGAATCCGTTTTCTTTTTTCTGCAGCTTTTCTCCGTGGCATATTATTCTTTCTATATCTTATCAGGCGCTTTTCTTAGGCCTTTTAGTTCCGTATTTACTGCGACCGCAATTCCTGTCGGCAACTCCGGAGGTATCCATCGCTCCCCGAATAACATGGTAACGAACACCCGGTAAGTCTTTAACTCGACCGCCTCGAATGAGAACGATAGAATGTTCCTGCAAATTATGGCCTTCGCCCGGAATGTATGCGGTTACTTCCATTTGATTCGTCAAGCGAACACGAGCGACTTTTCTCAATGCGGAGTTTGGCTTCTTTGGCGTCGAAGTATAAACGCGAGTGCAAACACCGCGTTTCTGCGGACAGGATTTTAAAGCAGGCGTATTGGTTTTTTCCAGGACTTTCTTGCGTCCTTTACGAATCAACTGGCTAATTGTTGGCACATCAACTCCTTAACTCAAATTTCTAAACCATTGCAAAAATCAAAAAAGCCACGTATTATACTAATTAGTATCGGCAAGTCAAGCGTTTTTATGAAAAATATCGCTCAACATTGAATCATCGGATTCAGATTCTTCCTCCAACAATTCATCCAGGGGTTCATCCTCAGCTTCAATCCGGACACTCCTGTATTTCTCTACACCGGTACCGGCCGGTATCAGCTGGCCGATAATTACATTTTCTTTCAATCCCTGCAGGGTATCGGTTTTTCCGGTCACGGCGGCTTCGGTCAGCACTCGAGTTGTCTCCTGGAACGATGCCGCCGAGATAAAGCTCTCGGTCGACAGAGAAGCCTTGGTAATACCCAGAAGCAACGGTTCAAACGTGGCCGGCTCTCCGCCCTCGGCGATTACCCGGTTATTTTCTTCCATGAACTTGGCGCGATCTACCTGCTCTCCTTCAAGGAAAGTCGTATCGCCGATTTCCTCGGCACGAACTTTCTGCAGCATTTGGCGGACAATAACCTCGATATGCTTATCATTAATCTTCACGCCCTGGAGTCGATAAACCTCCTGAATTTCGTTAACCAGGTATTCCTGCACCGCGCCGACGCCCTTAATCTGCAAAATATCATGCGGATCAATCGAGCCTTCACAGAGCCTTTCACCGGCCATGACGCGATCACCATCATGAACATGCAGGTGCTTTCCGTGAGGAATCAGGTATTCTTCGGTTTCGCCAACGTCACCTTCTACAAAAATTTGCTGCTGACCGCGGACAATTTTACCGAATTTTGTAGTGCCGTCAATTTCGGAGATTACCGCCGGGTCGTGGGGACGACGAGCCTCAAACAGCTCGGCCACCCTCGGCAAGCCACCGGTGATATCCCGAGTTTTGGAAATTTCGCGGGCAATTTTCACCAAGACCATACCTCGAGTCACTTTTTCGCGATCGACGACTCTCAAGTTAGCGCCAGTCGGTATTCGATAATTGGCCTTAATTTTGCCCTTGGGATCTAAAATGGTAATAGCCGGGAAAAGTGTTTTTTCTTTGGTGTCGATGATGATCGGCTGGATTTGACCGGTTGTTTCGTCAATTTCTTCTTTAAGGGAAATATCCGGAATGATATCCTTATATTTAACGGTCCCGCCGATTTCCGTAATAATAACGTTTGAATAGGGATCCCACTCAAAAAGGATTCCGTTTTTCTCAATTTCATCACCGTCACCAAGAGCCAATTCCGCACCGTACGGTACAACGTAGCGTCCCAAGCCCCTGCCATTCTTATCGACGATTTGAATTTCACCGTTTCTATTCTTGACGACTTTAACTCTGTCACTCCGAGATATTGTCTGCACATTATTAAACTTGACGAAGCCATCATGTTTTGATTTTGCCTGAGATTGACCGGCGATCTGTTCAGCCGTTCCACCGATATGGAAGGTTCTCAAAGTTAACTGCGTGCCCGGTTCACCAATTGACTGGGCCGCGATTACTCCAACAGCTTCCCCAATATCAATCATCTTTTTTGTGCCGAGATTTCTTCCATAACAGCTTGCACAGGCGCCCCGCTCGGATTCGCAGGTCAGGACGGAACGAATATTCACCGACTCAACGCCCGCCTCTTCAATCCTTTGAGCGTCTTCTTCCTTGACTTCATTTCCGGCCTCAAGGATAACTTCTTCGGTAACCGGATCGATAACATCTTCGAGAATGACTCGACCTAAAATTCGATCGGCCAAGGACTCGATGACTTCTTCACCCTCCTTAAGTGCGGTAACGTCAAGCCCAAGAATGGTCTCGCAGTCATATTCGCTAATGATGACATCCTGAGCGACATCGACCAGCCGGCGGGTAAGATATCCCGCGTCGGCGGTTTTCAGCGCGGTATCGGCCAAACCTTTTCGAGAACCGTGAGTAGAGATAAAATACTCCATCACCGACAGACCTTCGCGGAAATTCGCCGTAATCGGGTTTTCAATGATTTCTCCAACGCCACCGGTGATTTTCTTCTGCGGCTTGGCCATAAGTCCGCGCATTCCGGCCAGCTGACGAATCTGCTCTTTGGAGCCTCTTGCCCCGGAATCGGCCATCATATAGACCGGATTAAAGCCGTCCTGGTCGGCCGCCAGATTATCAAACATCACTTCCGCGACAGTAGTCGAGGTGCGGGTCCAGGTATCAATAATCTGATTATACCTTTCACCGTTGGTAATTACGCCGCGCATATATCTTTTCTGAATTTTATTGACTTCCTTTTCAGCCGTTTTAATCAGATCATTTTTTTGCTTGGGGATAATCAAATCGTCGATTGAGACAGTTGCTCCGGAACGAGTTGCCCAACGAAAACCGAGATCTTTTAGATTATCCAGGAAATACACCGTTTCGGTTTGTCCGACAGTCTGATATGATTGTGAAACGAGTTCTTCAATCTTGGCCTTTGTGGCGGTGTCATTAAAATACCCTAGTTTATCCGGAACAACCTGATTGAAAATGATGCGGCCGACCGAAGTTTCCACTAATTGACCATCCATCCGCACTTTTATTTTGGCGTGCGTATCGATAAAGTTTTCATCATGAGCCGACAGAGCTTCATTCTCATCGTAAAAAATCTTTCCTTCACCCTTGGCCTTTGGACGCAACTTGGTCAAATAATAGCATCCCAAAACAATATCCTGCGAAGGAATAGCGATCGGACGTCCGGACGATGGCACGAGAATATTATTGGTTGACAACATCAGGATTCGGGCTTCCAACTGGGCTTCAAGTGATAACGGGACGTGTACCGCCATCTGGTCGCCGTCAAAGTCAGCGTTGAAAGCGGCGCAAACTAGCGGATGTAGCATAATCGCTTTGCCCTCGACCAGTCGAGGATAGAAGGCTTGAATTCCCAGACGGTGCAGGGTTGGAGCGCGATTGAGCATGACCGGATGATCTTCAATGATTTCTTCCAGGATATCCCAAACTTCAGGCCTTTCGCGCTCGACCAAACGCTTGGCCGATTTGACCGATTGCACGTACCCTTTTTCTTCAAGCTTCATAATGATGAAAGGCTTGAATAACTCCAGAGCCATATTCTTGGGCAGTCCGCATTCATATAGCTTCAGGTCCGGACCGACAACGATTACCGAACGTCCCGAATAATCAACTCGTTTACCCAGAAGATTCTGGCGGAATCGACCCTGTTTTCCCTTTAATAAATCAGACAAAGAACGCAAGGGGCGCTTGGAGTCACCACGGACGGAATGCGTTCTGCGGCCATTATCAAACAAGGCATCGACGGCTTCCTGAAGCATTCTTTTTTCGTTTCTCAAAATTACTTCCGGAGCCTGAATATCAATAAGCTTTTTGAGTCGATTATTGCGGTTAATAACCCGGCGATACAAATCATTCAAATCGGAAGTCGCGAATCGTCCCCCTTCGAGAGGAACAAGCGGGCGAAGATCGGGAGGAATGACTGGAACAACCTTCATTATCATCCATTCCGGACGATTTCCCGAATGACGAAATCCCTCAACGACTCGGAGCCGTTTTAAGCTATCTTTTTTTCGCTGGACCGACGTTTCATTTTTTATCTGCACTCTTAAAGTAACCGCCAAATCTTCCAAATCAATTTTCTCAAGCAGTTTAATAACCGCCGGGGCGCCCATATCAGCTTCAAATTCCTTCCCGGCTTCTTCGAGTTCAAAATACTCTTCTTCCGGTATGATATCTCCTTCCTTATAAGGAGTATTTCCCGGATCAATGATGATATATGATTCGTAATAGAGAATCTTTTCAAGTTCGCGGACCGATAAGTCAATCAGATGACCGATTCGAGAAGGCAGCGATTTGAAATACCATATATGCGAAACCGGCACGGCCAATTCGATATGGCCCATTCTTTCACGGCGCACTTTAGCCTGGGTAACTTCGACCCCGCAACGGTCGCAAACTATCCCGCGGAAACGAATCCGTTTATATTTTCCGCAGTTGCATTCCCAATCTTTTACCGGTCCAAAAATACGCTCACAAAACAAACCGTCTCGTTCCGGCTTGAATGAGCGATAGTTAATGGTTTCCGGCTTGGTTACTTCACCGTAAGACCAGGATAGAACCGTCTCGGGAGAGGCCAGTCTTATCTGGATGGCCTTAAAGTTTGGAGCTTTTTTTTGCATTTTTCCCACTATGTTCAGCACGAAAACACTCCTTTATTTGGGACCGCTCGGGTCAGTTTTTTCCATCAAAGTAACGTCGAGTCCTAGAGCCTGCAGCTCCTTGACCAAAACATTAAACGACTCCGGTATTCCCGGTTCCGGAGGATTTTCCCCTTTGACGATCGATTCATAAATCTTGCTACGCCCGGCGACATCATCAGATTTGACGGTCAGCATTTCCTGAAGCGTGAAAGCGGCGCCGTATGCTTCAAGAGCCCATACTTCCATTTCGCCAAATCGTTGTCCGCCAAACTGTGCTTTTCCGCCCAAAGGCTGCTGCGTTACCAACGAATAAGGTCCAATACTCCGGGCATGAATCTTATCATCGACCAGATGCGACAGTTTAAGCATGTAAATCTGGCCAACCGTAATTCGATTATCAAATCTCTCACCGGTACGACCATCATAGAGCCAGGCTTTGCCATCCTCATCAATACCGGCCGCTTTTAATTCGTCTTTAATCTCAGACAGGCTGGCGCCGTCAAAAACCGGGGTCGCGTAATGAACGTTTAATTTAGCCGCAGCTGCTCCAAGATGTGTTTCCAATAGCTGCCCGACGTTCATACGCGAAGGGACGCCCAGCGGATTCAGGATAATATCGACCGGCATGCCGTCCTCGAGATAGGGCATATCCTCTTCCGGTACTATTTTTGAAACGACTCCCTTATTACCGTGACGTCCGGCCATCTTGTCACCCACGGATATTTTACGCTTTATGGCAACCTGCACTTTGACCAATTGCTTGACACCAGGAGACAATTCGGCGCCACGCTCGACTTTATCGATTTCAACTTCCATTTCCGCGCGTTTATTAGCCAGTAAGGTGGACGCCTCACCAATAATTTTATCCACCCGCTTATTGACGGCATTTTCGTTTGTAAAACCATCCGGAGCGATTATTAGGTCGAAATCAAAATCGGCAAGATCTTCTTTTTTGTACTTGTGTCCGGCCCGAATCATAACGGAATTATCAACAATTGAACGCACTGTTCCGGATGTCTTGCCATCCAAAATCTCACCCAACCTTTGATTACGATAGGATGCGATATCCTGAAAAAGCCGATTGTATTCTTTCTTTATATTGGCAATATTTTGTTTTTCATATTTTTTGGCTTCTTCGGTTCTTTCCTTGCGGGAAAACACCTTGGTATCAACGACTATCCCCCGCATACCGGGAGGCGCCTTGAGAGAAGCGTCTCTGACATCACCCGCCTTTTCGCCGAAAATTGCCCTGAGAAGCCGTTCTTCAGGAGATAGTTCGGTTTCGCCCTTAGGAGTTACTTTTCCAACGAGAATATCTCCAGCTTCAACTTCCGCGCCCGATCTGATAATACCGTTCTCATCCAGATTGAGAAGCGCTTCTTCGGATACATTGGGGATTTCACGAGTAATCTCTTCGGAGCCCCGCTTGGTATCTCTGACCTGGAGTTCGAATTCCTCAATATGAATTGATGTAAAGACATCATCTTTAATCATCCGTTCCGAAAGAATAATAGCATCCTCAAAGTTATAACCCAGCCAGGGCATAAAAGCGACCAGAACATTCCTTCCCAAAGCCAACTCGCCGGCGTCGGTAGAAGGACCATCGGCGATTAGATCGCCTGCTTCCACCGCATCCCCAACCTCAATAACGGGATGCTGATTTATGCAGGTATCCTGATTCGAGCGCTGGAACTTAGTCAGATCATATACATCGTCCTCGTAATAACCCAGTTCATCCGGTTTGGATTTTACGTCAGGACGAACGATCACTTTTTGGGAATCAACATAAATCGCTTTACCGGTACGTTTAGCGATAACAGTTACTCCCGTGTCAGTGGCAACCTTCCGTTCCATTCCGGTTCCGACATAGGGAGCGGTGCATCTCAAAAGCGGGACCGCCTGACGTTGCATATTGGAACCCATAAGAGCGCGGTTAGCGTCATCATGTTCCAGAAATGGTATCAGCGACGCAGCCACGGAGACCAGCTGATTGGGACTAACGTCCATATATTCAACTTCTTTGGCGAGAACGACCGGATAGTCATCCCGATGACGGCAGATAATCATTTCATTTACGAACCGATTATTCTTATCCATCGGTTCGTTGGCCTGAGCGATAATATGACGATCCTCCTCATCGGCCGCCAGATATTTAATATCGCCGGTGAATTTTCCATTCTTGAATTTGCGATAGGGCGTTTCGATAAAACCGTATTTGTTAATCCGACCATAAGTCGCCAGGGAAACTATCAGACCGATATTCGGACCTTCCGGAGTTTCTACCGGACACAATCGGCCATAATGCGTATGGTGCACGTCGCGGACTTCAAAACCGGCTCGCTCACGTGTCAAACCTCCCGGACCCAGAGCCGACAATCTTCTCTTATGAGTCAATTCCATCAGAGGATTGGTTTGATCCATAAATTGAGATAGCTGCGAAGATCCGAAGAATGTCTCAATAACCGATGAAACAGTACGGGCATTGACCAGCGTCTGGGGAGTCTGGGGGTCAGAGTCTTTCAGGCTCATTCGTTCTCTGATATTGCGAGCAACCCGGGAAAGTCCCACCGAATACAGGTTTGACAATAATTCGCCGACCGTCCTGGCGCGGCGATTACCCAAATGATCAATATCATCAACGAATCCATGCCCATTGCGCAAAGCGACCAGGCATTTGATAATGCTGATGAAATCCTTATTATCGAGAGTCGTATGCTCAAGAGGAATATCCAGTTTGAGTCGTTGATTTATCATATATCGGCCGACTTCGCCCAAATCGTATCTCTTTTCATTAAAGAACAGTTTTTCCAATAAGGATTCGGCCATTTCTATCGTCGGCGGTTCCCCCGGTCGCATCAGAGAATAAATCTTATTGAGAGCATCCTCCCGATTTGCGGTGGTGTCTTTGGCCAGAGTATTAATAATGACGTAGGCTTCCCGATGTTCATCGACCATTAAGACTTTTAGTTTCTTGTGCTTAACATCTTTCAATTTATCGAGAATCACTTCGGTAATCGTCTCACCGGCAGTAACAATAGTTTCTTCGGTTTCCGTATTCACAACGCTCTCCGCCGCGAAATTCCCCGGAAGCTCGGCTGCCTTTTTCCCGGCCAGGCTTACTTTGGAAATGTCATAAAAGATATCGAGTATTTCTTCATTTGTGGAATATCCAATTGCGCGCAGTAAAGCGGTAGCGTGAATTTTCCTGCGGGAGTCAATATGCACGAACATGATGTCATTAATGTCGGTCGTAAATTCCACCCAGCTGCCCCGATATGGTATAATACGCGCTGAAAATATATGCTTTCCATTGGGATGAATGCCTTCATTGAAGAAAACACCGGGAGAGCGATGCAATTGAGAAACGATGACTCTCTCTGAACCGTTAATAACAAAAGTTCCACGGCTGGTCATTGTTGGCAGTTCGCCCAGGTAAACTTCCTGCTCAATAATATCCTTAACCTGTTTTTCCTCTCCCTCGCCTTCGCGGCTGACAAGACGCAGGGCAGCCTTTAACGGAGCGGCATAGGACATATTCCGTTCCTGACACTCGGCAATGGAATACCTCCGGGTACCCATTTGATAGCTGACAAACTCCAGGGTATAATTCTCCCGGATGTCAGAAATAGGAAATATATCCTGAAAAATTTGCTGTAATCCCTGGCGAGCTCTTTTATCGGGATCGACATTGCCCTGTAAAAAATCATCATAAGACTTCAGCTGTACATCAAGCAGATTGGGCAATTCGCAACCGCTGGGAATTTTGCCGAAGTTCTTTCTTTCGATGGATAGTTTCCTGGCCAAATCGGAGTACCTCCCCGAAAAAATATAACCATCCCCTAATACGGTTAAACCGTTAACCGCATTTCAGCAAGGATGGAAATTCCGTTATGTAAATACCTGAAAGCCGTTTTTTTTTGCATTATGTCTCTAATTTTTCTAGAGCCTTTCTGAACCTCAGGTACCCTCTCAACCAACTCAGTAAATGCCATTCTCCCCTGTGGAAGAATAGCAATGGTAGGTAATCCCGCCCGAATGGGCGGGATTCATTACTTAATTTCAACCTGGGCGCCAACGTCCTGAAGCTTGTCGCGTACCGCCTCGGCCTCTTCTTTAGTGACGCCTTCTTTAACCATATTGGGAGCGTTATCAACCAATGCTTTGGCTTCTTTTAGCCCCAGGCTGGTTAATTCGCGCACAACCTTAATTACCTGAATCTTTTTATCTCCGGCGGACTGCAATTCCACATCGAACTCAGTCTTTTCCTCGGCCACAGCTTCACCACCGGCAGCCGGAACCGCAGCGACAGCAACCGGGGCCGCTGCCGTCACACCAAATTTATCCTGGAGTTCCTTCGAAAGATCAGCCAACTCGAGCACCGTTAAATTCTCAATCTTCTCAACGATCGCCGCTATTGTTTTGTTCTCTGACACTGTAATACCCTTTCGCTTTAACATTTACAAAGCTATTTGGTTCCCGACACAATTCGACAAAACCGAGTCTTATTTCCCGGCAGCGATTGTGGCCGATTTATAGCTATTTATTAATCTTCACCTTTTTTCCTGGCCAGCGCGTCTATTGTGCCAACCAATTCACGCATTATTCCGTCAATAGTTCCCACAAATTCCGATATTGGTCCCTCAATCGCAGATATCAATTGAGAAAGCAAAATTTCACGAGATGGCAGCTTTGCGATTCTTTCGGCAGCCTGGCCGTCATAAAGCTGCTTATCTATAAATAATGCCCTGATTTCCGGTTTTTTGACGTTGTCGAATTCTCTTTTGGCGTCGAATAGAATCTTAGTCGGAATATTAGGATCAGTATTTGATACCGCTATCGCTGTCGGCCCATTCAAAAGTCCGATCATTTCATCAAAACCGGCCTCTTTGGCAGCCAGGCGCATAAGAGTATTTTTTGAAATAAAGAACGTTACTCCCTGTTCGCGCAAATCCCGGCGCATCTTCGTCATTTGAGCAACGTCGAGCCCCATGTAGTCGGTAATAATGATATTATTAGCTTCCGCTAACTGCTCTTTGAGAGCGGCTACTTTATCTATTTTTGCTTGCGTTGGCATTTTATCGTCCCTTCTACTTCTTCAGCTCGAGCAGAATCGCGTTATGATCGAGTCTTAAACCGACACCCATGGTAGAGCTGATGCTGGCGCTTTTAATATAAGTTCCTTTGGCCGCCGGCGGTTTGGCGCGAACGATGGCACTCATAAATTCCATCGCGTTTTTGATTAGCTTTTCTTTATCAAACGAAACCTTGCCGATAGATGATGATAGACCGCCCTGACGGTCGACACGGAACTCAATTTTTCCGGCTTTCAGTTCTTTGACCGCTTTCCCGACATCCATTGTTACCGTTCCGGATTTGGGATTAGGCATAAGACCGCGAGGACCGAGTATTTTACCTAATCGTCCGATTTTGCCCATCATATCGGGAGTAGCAACCACGACGTCAAAATCAATCCAGCCTTCCTGGATTTTTTGAGCTTCTTCATCACCGCCGATATAATCCGCTCCGGCTTCTTCGGCTTCTTTAGCCTTCTCGCCCTGGGCAAATGCGATCACCTTAATAGACTTACCCGTTCCATGCGGTAACGAAACCGTTCCGCGAACGATTTGATCGGCATGCCGCGGATCAACGCCGAGTTTTAGATTAATATCAATCGATTCATCAAATTTGGCGAAGGAATTGTCCTTAATAAAACCGATCGATTCTTCAACGGAATACTGTTTGAGTTTATCAAATCTTTCTAAAACAGCACGTTGGTTTTTTGATTTTTTCACTTTTTTTCCATTCTCCCTAAACAAAAAATGAGTAGGTTCTAACGAATTGCAGAATTAATTCTGCACATCAACACCCATTGACCGGCACGTGCCGGCAATTATTTCAATTGCAGTATCCATACTGGAAGCATTGAGATCAATCATCTTTATTTTCGCGATTTCTTCCAGTTGAGCTCTTGTAATTTCACCTACTTTATCTCTATTTGGCTCTCCCGAACCCTTCGCCAGGCCAAGTGCTTTTTTAATTAAAACAGCCGCCGGAGGGGTTTTGGTAATGAACGAAAAGGATTTGTCTTTATAAACGGTAATTACCACCGGAATAATCAGACCGACATCTTTTTGGGTTCGAGCATTAAACGCCTTACAAAATTCCATTATATTGACACCGTGCTGACCCAATGCGGGGCCAACCGGAGGGGCAGGATTGGCATTACCGGCCGGAATTTGCAACTTTATAAATGAATCAATCTTTTTAGCCACCTCAAACAGCTCCTTACTATCACTTTTGTTTGACCATCTCTACCTGGAGAAAGTCAAGTTCAACCGGCGTTGGACGACCGAATATCGAAACCATAACCTTGGCTTTTTTGCGCTCCATATTCACTTCCGAAATAAACCCGGCAAAATCCGCGAAGGGTCCGTCAATGACCTTAACCTGGTCACCTGCCATAAATGGGATATCGGTTACCTCGGCTTCACGAGTTTGATCTACCTGACCGAGTATCCGATTAACTTCTTCCTGCTTTAGCGGCTGAGGTTTTCCTTTGGCGCCAACGAAGTTCGTAATCCCTGGGGTCGAGATAACCATATTTTGAGTTGCTTTATCCAAATCCACTTCAACAAGAATGTAGCTGGGCAGAAACTTTTTGGTGGAAGTTGACCGTTTACCGTCCTTCATTTCCGTAACCTGCTCGGTGGGAATTAGCACATCACCAAATTTTTCGATCAATGCCGAAGACTGAATGGCCGATTCCAGATATCTCTTGGCCTTTTGTTCGTGGCCAGAGTATGTATGTACCGCGTACCAGAGTAATGCCATTTTTCACCAAACCAAATTTAAAATATTGTTCTTACGATCTTATCCAGCGCGAAGTCAACAATACCGATAAATATTGAAACGATTATGGCTACCACGACCGTAACAATGGTCGAACCGACGATTTCCTGCCGGGTCGGCCAGGTTACCTTTATCATTTCGGCCTTCGTTTCCTTTAAGAACTTTACAATTTTCTGCACATCAAACCTTCATAATTTTTCCAGGCCAGGAGGGAATCGAACCCCCAACCGCCGGTTTTGGAGACCGGAACTCTGCCAATTGAGCTACTGGCCTAAAATACTCACCGCATCTCGCGATGCTGAGTATGTTTATCGTAATGCCGCCAATATTCCATCCGCTCGGGATGGGCCTTATTGTTTTTCCGAGTTGAATAATTACGCCGTTTACACTCAGAACAGGCAAGGGTGACCATATCATGCGACATAAAATCATTCACCAGTTTTTTATTCGATTACTTCGGCGATGACGCCGGCGCCTATCGTACGCCCGCCTTCGCGGATCGCAAATCGAAGCTCTTTCTCCATCGCGATCGGAGTGATCAACTCGGC
>JAZGGI010000004.1 GCA_036480375.1 Candidatus Zixiibacteriota bacterium | reverse complement strand
AGTCGGGTAATATCGTTAATGAACTGGCCCAGGCGTCAGATAAGATCGGCGAGATCATTGGTGTCATCGACGATATTGCCGATCAGACCAACCTGTTGGCCCTCAATGCCGCTATCGAAGCGGCTCGAGCCGGTGAGCAGGGACGCGGTTTCGCCGTTGTTGCCGATGAAGTTCGCAAACTGGCCGAACGGACCGGCAAAGCGACGGGCGAGATTACTGAGATGATCAAGGGCATTCAAAACGATTCCGGACGCGCCGTGACATCGATGGAAGAAGCCGGAACGATGGTCGAGGAAGGCAAGTCGTTGGCCGATAAAGCCGGCGGCAGCCTGACCGAGATCAACACGATGTCGTCTCAGGTAATGGATATGATCGTTCAGATCGCGACGGCGGCCGATCAGCAGTCGGCGGCGGCGGAGCAGATATCGAAGAACATGGAGCACATCGCGACGATCACGAAGCAAACGTCGGTTGGAGCCGAGCAGTCGGCTTCTGCGGCGGAAGATCTCAATCGCCAGGCCGAAGGCATGCAGCAAATGGTCGCGCAGTTCAAGATCAAAGAAAACGCGTAACATCTGCCTAATTCTTTCCGGGGGCGGGTACCGACCACCCGCCCTTTTTTTTATACACGAATTTTAAAATAGCCAGAAATTTTAATTGCATTAGGTATTGCATTAAGTATCGCAAGTACCCATACACTACCCAATATTCCATTATGATTTTCAGGCAAAATTCATCGATAATATTATTAACGGTATATAGATTTATGGTGTGATTCAAAATTGATTGAAAATAATTAAAGATGGACTATGCCATGATAAAAATCGTCGTATGACTTATAAAGAATAACGTTTTGCTATATAAGGAATGCTTATAGATAATGCAAATATTGGAGAATGGTCAATATTGAGAATATCGAAAAATTCTCTTAATTTTTCTTAATGGCTTTACAGTGGTTTTATGGGGGCGAGGGATGAAAACAGAAAATTCGAAAAAAAAACTCTCTACAGAACATCTTGAATTGGAAATTGACAATTTAAAGAAATGTATCGCGGGCAAAGACGCAACTATTGACGAGTTGCTATTAAGAATTAATAAGCAAAAAAAAATCATTCTTTCTCGAATTTATGCAAATGTCAATAAAATTGTCTTGCCTTTGCTGGGATTTTGCGAGGATCACGTTAGCGAAATAGGCAAACACTATATCAAGCTTATAAGAAATAATTTGAAAAACATTGAGTCGCCCTTTATATATTCACTTGAAGAGAAACAGAATAGGTTAACCCAACGGGAATTAGAAATTTGTCATTTTATAAAATCAGGTTTTTCATCAAAAGAAATTGCATCGCTGTTGAATATATCTGAACACACGATTTATACTCAGAGAAGGAATATCAGGCGCAAACTGGAATTGGCAAATAAAGGGATTAAACTGGAAACATACTTGCTTCAATTAAATTCGAAGGATGAATTATCTGATTAATTATAAAGGATATTATTCTCTATGGTATGAGTTATACCCATTTAGTAAGCAAAACTCTATTGTTAAGCGCATTTATAGATAGAACGATAAATGTAAGTACAGAGGATCATTTATTAAAATATGAAGGAGGGAATTCATGAAAACACACTATCTCTGGATTTGTACTCTTATCGTTTTCTGTTTTTCGGGGGCATCAACAGCTCAGGACTTTAGCCAACTATTAGAAGCCGTCGACAAACTGGAAGCGTCATTAACTGAGATGGTTAATGTTGAGAAATCCAATCGCCAGGAAGCGAATAATGATTTATCAAAACAACTTCAAACCTTACGCGCTGAACTTCAAGCCTTGCAGACACAGCTTTCCGAACCGGGAGTCCAGGCCTCAAGCCCGGCTCACAATGATTGCCAGAAACAAATGGCAAAACTTACCGGTCAGATTATTGGACTGAAAGCGGATGTCCATCAGCTTGCGCAAACACAATCGGAAGACGTCGCGGTACCTGGTCCGGTCAGGATCAATATGCCGAACCAACATCAGGTTCCGCCAGTCAATTTTTCCGGCTTTGTCGATGCCAGCAATTATTCGGATTTCAACTCCGAAGAAACATCTTTTGGGCTTGATCAGGTTGAGGTTGATGTTATCAGAGAATTTGAAGGGAAAGCCTTATTGCGAGCAGATGTCGAATATGTCTCCGACGGAGCAGGCGGTTTCGGACTTGATCTGGAACAGGGCTTTATCACCTACAATTTTGATCCACACTGGGGCGTTACATTCGGTAAGTTCAATGCTCCGATTGGTTTTGAACTTCTCGACGCGCCCGATATGTATCAGTATTCACACGCCCTAGTTTTTGACAATGGTCTGCCGACTAACCTGACCGGATTCATGCTTAATATGAGTCAGGGTATTGTGGATTGGAATCTGTACGCTGTCAATGGATGGGATGTCAACGCAGATAATAACAAGGACAAAACGTTTGGAACTCGCCTGGGCATTTCTCCAGCCAACGGATTGAGCATGGGCTGGTCATTTATAAGCGGCCCCGAACAAGATGAAAATAACTCCAGCCGTCGCACCGTCTTTGATTATGATCTTACCTTTACAGCTCTTTCCGGATGGATGTTTGGCGCTGAGTATAATCACGGCTTCGAATCCAAAATACTGACCAATAATGAAACCGGAAGCTGGAACGGCTTTTTGATCATGGCCAATTGGGGCTTATCCGATCGTATCGGAATGACCTGGCGCTATGATTTCTTCAATGATTCAGACGGATTACGGACCGGAGTTGAACAAAAGCTAATGGCTGTAACCTGGTCACCGTCGCTTTCGCTGGTTGATGGCCTGGGCGGCTTATTTGAACTACGCTGGGATAAATCCGACGGGAAGGTCTTTATCGATTCCGAAGGCGTTGCCAAGGATAATCAGGTCACGACAGCGATAGAATTTACTTATGGTTTCTAATATGGAAACTAAAACACAGATAAAAATAGACCTAGTAAATTAAGGGGAGAAAAAATGCTTAAGAACATGAAACTTGGAACCAAACTGATTATTGTTTTTCTGCTTGTGGGGTTGGTCCCCCTCGGCACAATCGGCATACTCAGTTTGACAAAATCTAAAACCGCCTTGTCAAAGCAGGCTTTCAATCAGCTGATCGCGTTGCGCGGCGTCAAAAAAGCTCAGGTGGAAAACTACTTTGGCGAACGACAGGGCGATATGGGAGTTCTTGTTGAAACCGTAGGGACTCTCCGTTCCGAAGCGCTTAATAAATTAAAAGCCGTTCAGGCGATTAAGAAAAATCAGATCGAAGGCTATTTCGCTGAGAGGCTCGGCGATGTCGATGTTCTGTCAACCAATGATTTTGTTATCAATGCGATAATGGCTTATGAAGCCGGTTGGAAAGCAGGCGGAGCTCTGAGTAGCTCATATCGATCGGCCGATAAAAAATACTCGGATTGGCTAACCCAATACGAGAAAAAATACGGCTACTATGATTTATTTTTGATTTCCAAAGATGGCGATATTGTTTACACCGTGGAAAAGGAACCCGATTTTGGTACCAACGTGGCAACCGGGAAATATTCTGACCAAAATATTGCCGATCTTTTCAAAAAATCTAAAAATGGTATTTCCATTGTTGACTTTGAGCCCTACGCTCCGTCTAACGGCGCTCCGGCGTCTTTTGTCGGCGCCCCCGTTTATGATAATGGCTCGTTTATCGGAGTTGTTGCCCTCCAGATTCCGCTTGATCAAATAAATAATATTATGATGGAACGCGCCGGTATGGGCCAAACCGGCGAATGTTATCTGGTCGGTTCGGATCTTAGGATGCGTTCTGATTCTTATCTGGATCCTGAGAAACATTCGGTACATGCTTCATTGAACGGGACAATCGAGAAAAATGGTGTCGATACTGAAGCCGCCCGAGAAGCCATAGCCGGCAATGCCGACGCCAAAGTAGTCCTCGATTATAACGACAATCCGGTTTTATCATGTTATGCTCCGGTCAGTATTGGTGATTTAACCTGGGCCGTATTAGCGGAAATTGATGTCGCCGAAGCGTTTTGTCCCAGGGATAAAGATGGTAAAGCCTTTTTCGCCAAATACACTGAAATGTACGGCTATTACGACCTTTTCCTCGTAAATCCCGATGGTTTTGTTTTCTATACTGTCGCCCAAGAAGCCGATTACAATACTAATCTGATCAATGGCCAGTATAGCAGCTCCAATCTCGGCAAATTGACTCGTGATGTGTTAAATTCTAAACAATTTGGCTTTGCCGATTTCAGGCCGTACGCGCCCAGCAATAACGAACCCTGCGCCTTTATTGCTCAGCCGTGCATTGCCAACGGCACAGTTGAAATGATTGTGGCCTTGCAGTTGCCGCTCGAAGCTATCAACGCTATTATGCAGGAACGTTCCGGTATGGGCGAAACCGGAGAAACCTATCTGGTCGGCCCGGATAAACTGATGCGCTCAGATTCATATCTCGATCCCACCGGACATTCCGTGAAAGCATCTTTTGCCGGAACGGTGGATAAAAATGGAGTCGACACCGACGCCTCACGCGGAGCTCTGTCCGGTAATACCGAAGCCGAAATTATAATGGATTACAATGGCAATCCGGTTCTCTCTGCCTATATGCCGGTCATGGTATTTGGCGCCAGCTGGGCGATGATTGCCGAGATAGATGAATCTGAGGCGTTTGCAACGGTTAATGCCCTGCAAATGGCGATAATGCTGATAGGCGCGGTAATGGCTGCCATCGTTGTTCTGGTCGGTTGGATGATTGCTCGCAGTATCGCCAAACCGATCGCAAATATGTCCGCAGTCGCGGAAGCGATTTCCACCGGAGATATTAACCATGATATAGAGGTTAAATCCAAAGATGAAATTGGAGTTCTCGGTGAATCATTCAAATCTTTAATTGCTTATATGCAGGAAATGGCCCGTGCCGCCGAATCAATTGCCGGAAATAATTTGCAGGCTGAAGTCGAGCCGAAATCTAAACATGATGTTCTCGGTATCGCCTTCAAGAAAATGATCGGAAATCTGGATACGATGATCAGACAACTTCGTGACAACGCCGGAGAGTTAGTCTCCGCCGCCAACGAAATTTCATCCTCGTCCGAACAGATGGCCCAGGGCGCCAAGAGTCAAACTGACCAGGCCGCTCAGGTCTCAAGCGCTATCGAAGAGATGACGGCGACGATTATCCAGTCATCCAAGAACGCCAATGAAGCCAAAGAATCTTCCGAAAATGCAGCCAATACATCCGCTGAAGGCCAGACCATTGTCGGCGAAACCATCAACGGTATGGTTAAAATTGCCCAGTCTGCCGAAGAATCCGGCCAGATTATTAATGAATTGGCGACTGCCTCTGATAAGATTGGCGAAATCATCGGTGTCATCGATGATATTGCCGATCAGACCAACCTGCTGGCTCTCAATGCCGCTATCGAAGCGGCTCGCGCCGGTGAGCAGGGTCGAGGCTTTGCTGTCGTTGCTGACGAGGTTCGCAAACTGGCCGAGCGGACCGGTAAAGCAACCGGTGAAATCACGGAAATGATTAAAGGTATCCAGTCCGATTCCGGTCGCGCTGTTACTTCCATGGATGAAGCCGGCAAGCTGGTTGAAGAAGGTAAAGGACTGGCTGATAAAGCCGGTAATAGTCTCGATGCCATTAACTCCATATCTCAGCAGGTCACCGATATGATCGTGCAGATCGCCACGGCGGCCGACCAGCAGTCTTCAGCCGCTGAGCAGATTTCCAAGAATATGGAAATGATAAGTAATGTCAGTAAAGAATCGGCCGCGGGCGCCGAGCAGTCGGCTTCCGCCGCTGAAGAGCTGAACCGCCAGGCTGAAGGTATGCAAAAAATGGTTGCTCAATTTAAGATCAAAGAAAACGCCTAGTCATTTCTATCAATCCCTACAAAGCGAACGGATATTTTGTCCGTTCGCTTTTTTTATTTACCAAAAAATCGATATTTAGAAATCCAATTATGACTAAAACCTGATTGCATTTGTACTCCAAATAATATAAATTGCTTCCGCACAATCTATGCGAGAGTGGCGGAACTGGTAGACGCGCTGGATTTAGGATGCTATTCAAGCGATTTTGTAAATTATTGGGGTTCTTCGCATGCTAAAATCCCATAATAACTTATGCGAAATTTTAATAATGTGGATTAACCTCAATTTGTACTGATTTGGACTCATTATGGACACTATTTGGACACCAACTGAACAATGTAGTCATTTTAGTGTGATTATCTCAATACAGGGGTTCATGTCCCCGGGGGGATTTGTAACATAGATGCAGAAAAGCTTGTAGAAACAATACCGATTGAAATCAAAATCATTTCAAGGCGGAGATCGGCGTAAGCCCGACACAATGTGTATTTTTGTGAATTTGGGATTTATCCCTCACGACGCAAATGCTTGATATAATTGAATTTATTTAGGTGATTGTTGATTTCCGGGCGCACATTTCAAGGTTCTTATAAAATTGTGTATAACCCCGATGATCTATTCGTCCACAATTTTTACATTAATCATTTTTGTGATGAGGATATCTTCGCATATTTCAGATAATCCATTCTAATAGAATCCCCACCCATGGCCAAATTCAGCTCGGGCATCCCTAGTGTGACTAATCACTGGATGCTTATTATCTTCTCTATACATAATCTCAACTTCCCGGTTTAGCATTATGACGGTATGGATCAGCATCCAGGACAATTCTATATCCATTTGACCGTTTACGTTTGAGGTTTGTACAAGTTTATACTGCAATTCAATTTCTCCATTAGATTTTTCGAATTGTTCAGTAATTAGGCGTTTATGAACACTTCTTATTGTTTTACCATATTCACTATTTACACATTTTTCTAAAAGCATTAATCCAATTGATAATAGGGAAATTTCTTGTGGGGTGAAAGAGTTCAATTAACTGGGATATCTTTATCCAAGCGAAATCCATTGGTTTGATCGTCGCGCGTAATCGTAATAGAAAAGCCAGAACGTTATAACAACGCAATTTATCTATAAGCTGTCCTTAGCGAAACATCGCAATATTCTTCTATCTCTATAATCGTAACAGTGGATTTCTTTAATAGTAATTTAAGAACTTGCAATAAATTCAATGTACCATTAGTTTTTGGCATAGCATAAATAAGAAAGGTAGTTCAAATCTCCCATTATTATCCCGTTATTATATAGCGTTGAGCCAATAAGCGTATAAAATCCTAAACGATTTTATACATTTCTCAAACCGAGGGGGGGAATAAAATTCATTCCCCCCCCCTAATCCCCCGGCGCGCGTCCGGGCGTTGTCCTGCTATTGACGATTTGTCTGATTCATTAAGGGACCTCGTCAATAGAATATCCCCCCATTATTAACTGCCAATTATCCCGATTTATAATATGCATAAATATAAGGATTGTGGGTGACATATAGTGTCACTGTAAATTTAAAAAATACTTAAATTTTGAAAAAACTTCTTTCAAATCTTAAATTTATTTTATTAAAGTGACAAATAGTGTCAGTCTAACACGATTTAAATACAAATGGGTTGATTTTTATGCTGTGAAGTATTTTCTTATATAAAGTTTAGCAAAAAACGAAATTTACACTCAGTGTTTAAATCATGGGTAATAAAAAGACTATTTTAAAATCAAATAGGTATACTCTGGTCGAACCTATCTCCCAAAATAATATATCTCAGTCTTGGGTGGCATTAGATAAAGGAGCTCTTAAAAAGCGTTTTTTGAAAATACCATCAGATGATAACAGTGTTGATCTTGCGACAAAAATCAATATTCTCCGTAGATCGCTTGAGCTTCAGAAAAAACTACATTCGAGAAAGATATTAACCCATATTGGGCAATATTCAAGTCGAAATAATTTTGCGATAATTTACCCGTTCCTGGAAAAACCAATGTGGGGGTCATTAACCCCCAAATTATTTTTTCGCCATTTCCCTGATACAATCATGCAGATTTTCCAAATCGTTGACTATTTGCATTTGCTGAACATAATTCACTGCGATCTAAAATTGGAAAATTTTATGATAAAAGAGGAGAAGGGCAAGATAACGATATGCCTTATTGATTTGGACTATCTTGTGGAATCTGGAAGCAGACCAGATTCCAAAATTTTCGGTACCCCAGGCCATATAGCACCGGAAATATTCAGAAATAGTGTAGTAACTTTGCACACTGATAATTATTCAGTGGGAGTCCTTATCAAGAAATGCCTTGATTGGGGTGAGATTTCAGGTGTATTGACAAGAATCCCCAGGGATAATCTATATTCAATGGCAGATGCACTAACGGTTCACGATTCTTTTAGGCGACCCGACTCATTAATGGATTGCCTAAAAAAGTATAATATATTTAAAGATATTGAGTGCCATGAAAAAACACTTTTGGAAATGCAATTAACCTCTTCCTTCCTATCTAAACGCAATGAAATTCGCAGTAAGAATAATGGGATTACCGAGTTTATCAACGACAATAATTTATTGGGTATTAATGAAGAAATTATTAATGACTTGTGTGCATTAGCCCGAGGGAACTTTAAATCGGTCTTTTCAATTTCAAAGTACTTTATCCGGAATTGCAATGTCCGGCGATCTATCAAATATTGGCATTTGGATTGGGATCATTCGCATATCTATCGGTTGTTTCAGCAATTGAATGTTGATAATACGGGAGAATATTTCGACCTGGATGCTTTCCCTATTACACCTGCCCGATTTACTGACTTCATTACAACAGCCAAAGAATATGAAACCCTAAATAAACCATACAAGGCATACTTATTATTCCTTTTGATTAAACAAAACTCCAATAAAATTCCGGCTGATGCATCGGAACCACTTTTGAAAGAAACTAACTGCTATCTTCTAAGATTATCCCGAAAACTTCACAAATTTGATGATGTAATTGAATATGGTGAAGAAATACTCGCAAACACATCGCGAATTTCGGCAGATTTATTGAGTATCGTTAAAATACTTGCACATACATATCTTTTCCGCGGCGAAATGGAAAAAGCTAATGAGAAAATAAATCTTGGACATAGTTTGTGTGAAATTGATTCAACTGATGATTTGGAACTAAGATGCCATAGGTCGTGGATTTTGATGCTTAGGGGTGAATATAAATCTGCTATTGAGACACTAATAAATATCAGTGATATCTGTAAGAAAAATGAAGAAACCAAGGTATGGCTTAAGGCACAATCGTATATCGCCGCCGTTTATTGGTATCAGGGGAATTTTAATGATGCCTATAATATATACACCGAATCTATACCGATTGCCAAGGCAAATAAAGAGTTTCTCGAATCAAGAAATTTAATCAACAATTACAGCAGGCTTTTATTTGATTTGGCAGAATATGAAAAATGCATTAAAAACGCCAAGGATTCTCAAAGGATTAAGGGGGAATTGGGTTTTTATGGAGAATATACAGATCAATTTCGCATTATTGCATTATCTTATGCCCGACTTGGACAATATGACAAATCCTTAACCTCGCATACGAAATACTTACTTCATTCCCCGGACAATAGCCAAAACACATTTCTGGGACTGTATTTTTACCAACGCGGCTTTATAGATACGGTTCAGAATAAATTCGATACCGCCAAAAGATATCTATTTAATTCCAAGGAACTATTAACAGAATCAAATAGTCAAAGTTCAATCTCACGAATCTATCAGAATTTCATGGATATTGCATTTCACGAAGGTGATTTGAAGGGATTTGAAACTCACTGGTCAACGTTCCAGGAAACCTTGGCAGACAAAACCAATAATGCATGCCTTACCGAAATTAAATTGATCAAGACCTTATTAGACATTTGTTATTTAACGGGTGACGTTAATGAACTTCCATGCTGTTTAAATGAATTAGCTAAGCATAACTGCCGCTACTACAGTGCAATTTGCCTATTTTACATATTGCTAAATGAAGAAAAAATAAATGAACCCTTACCAGAAGTTGATGTGAAGGGATATTGGTCGTTTTTGGCTAACTCCGACACTCCGTTATTCAAAGCAATTCTAACTATGTTGCGAATGAAAATTAAACCAACCGAAGATTTTTCGTCGAAAGTAAGAATTTATAAAAATGTTTACGAGCTGTTTACAAAATATAACTTCTTGTTTTGGGCTGCCTTAATCTGTGAAAAAATATCTGGAATTTACATAAACAATGGGTTTAAGAGGCCAGCCTATAAATTTATTGAACAAGCAATCGAATTGATGGACAGTATAAATAATATGTATTATTGCGAGAGATACAACTCAATAAAAAATCAGATATCGGCTCCTCATGAATATGAATCGGATAGGATTCAAACCTTTTACAAAGTTTCCTGTATGTTACAAAATATTAACAATTATGAAGATTCATTAGAACAGATTATTCAATTTGCCATTTTGGAGACTGGGGCCGAACGAGGAGCACTTCTATTCCATTCCAAGAAATCAGATAAGCTTCAGATAAAAGCATATGTAAATTGTGATGATGAGAGCATTAAAGACATTGAGAGGCTAAGTCAAAACATTCCTCGGGCCAGTATGACCCAAAACGCATCAATGCTTATTTCAAACGCTCAGAAAGACACACGAACAAAACAATTTAAAAGTGTATTTGTTCATAATATCAAATCCGTAATATGCGTTCCCATATCTGATGGGAAAGACAGCATTGGCGTATTATACCTTGATCACCATACACTCCCTGCTCTGTTTGAGGAATCAGATTTGAGGTTTGTCGAGGCCATGAGCAATTTTATGGCCGTCGCCCTGAAAACATTGCAATCCTTTCGAACACTGAATTTAAAATCTACTGAACAGCAAAGTGAATTGTTGAAATGTGGGAAAAGTAATCAATTTATAACACAATGTGAGAACATGCAAAAAATGATTGATAAACTGCCTGAAATCGCCTATACCAACGCCAACGTTCTATTTATAGGAGAAAGTGGAACTGGCAAAGAGATTTTGGCTAATATGATTCACGAGCTTAGTCATCGAAGCGATAAGCAACTCGTGAAATTGAATTGTGCCTCTATACCTGATTCAATGATAGAGGGAGAACTATTCGGTATTGCCAAGGGCGTAGCAACTGGAGTAGAAAAACGTATTGGCAAATTTCAGGCGGCTGATGGCGGAACGCTATTTATGGACGAAATCGCCGACATGCCCTTGAATATTCAGGCCAAGGTTTTACGGGTACTGGAATATCAAAAATTTGAAATGGTAGGAAGTGTCAGAACTATATCAACTGATATTAGATTCATTTACGCAACTAATAAAAATTTAGACGAATTGGTTAAAAAGGATTGTTTTAGAAAAGACTTATTTCACAGAATAAATACTATAACGATTGAAATTTCTCCGCTCAGAGAACGCGTGTGTGATATTCCATTACTTGTTGAACATTTCACAGGCGTTTATTCTCGGGATGAAACTTCTAAGCCAATTATACCAGATGATATCATGCAAATGTTAATGTTGTACTCCTGGCCGGGAAACGTAAGGGAATTAAAAAACTTGATTGAACGATGGTGCATCCTTAAACCCTCAAAATTACTGAAATTAAGTGATTTGCCTGTGAATTTTATAGAGGATATATCTTCGCATAAGGATTCATCCAGTGAAGAATTTGAAAAAAATCGAATATATAATCTTCTTCGCAAAAATAATTGGAATCAGTCGAAAACGGCCCAAATAATGCAAATTCCACTTTCAACTTTTCGAAGAAAAATAAGGAAATACAATATTTCAAAAGATATCATTAATTAGAAATAAGCCAATTTGCCATTCCTGAAGTAATTTGGCAAATCCGTAATTAAACACACTACAACATCTTACATGCTTCTTGGCATCGTGCGGTAAAAAATCCGGTATAAATTTAAGGTTTTGAATACCCACCAAACACAGTTATAGACTGTCTTGCAACAAGTTGCAGAGATTTCCCAATTATTGCATTTTGGGCTTTATTTTTGATACCCCCTCCTTTGTAACAGAAATCTATCAATCCTCATCACTAAAGAGGAACTAAGGAGGAGCATATGTTTTCTTTATTTGGAAGCAGGAATTTTAGGGTTTTGATCGTGCTCTCATTTATTTGTCTCTTGACTTTTGGTATGATACCATCGGGGGTAACGGCCGATGGTGGGCAAGATCCTCCCGATCCATATGATTCAATTGAGGGAGGTTTAAATCCCTTGGGTGAATCAACATTAAATACAGAAACCGATCTATTATTATATATCTTGACGCTATTACTCTAATGAATAAATTTTGAGGGGGAAATTATGTCTTTGGAAACCGTTGAAAATATACTTTTAGTAATTAACCTTCTGATCAACAGGCAGAAAGTTACATCAGATAGAATAATGAACCTGTGCAGTGTTAGCCGGCGGACCGTATATCGATATATTAAAGTAATACACCGGGCCAATTTCCCAGTGTATTACGATCGCAGGTTAAAAGAGTACCGCTTTTTGCGTGACCCCCACCCCCAATATGGGAAATTTGGTTTGCAGGATACGGCCCTAATCTCTTTTGCCCTGGTTCTACTTTCAAACTGTACAAATGAATTTTACAACTCGCAAGTGAGTAGACTAATGAAGAAGATTTTGTCGCGCCAATCAATAGTATTTGATGAATCTCTGGATATGCAAAAAAACATGATAGTCTCAAAGGATATGGCGCAAGATTTTTCCGATGCATTAAACTCACTCATTATTTATTTGGCCATTCTATTTAACAAGGGTGTCAATATCAAACTTAACTCTCAAAGAGATAATCACACCAAATTAATCATCAGGGAGCCTAAGCTTATATTTAAGGATGAGTGGCGCGTGAAAGAAATGGACGGTACGAGACAAGATGAATTTTACCTTAGTGATATCGCTTGCGTAAGCATTCTAAACTAAATTTATAGCAAGACTGATAATCCGCGCTAACTTGCTGGTAGATTGGCACATATAGAACATTTCGTACAAAATCCTTGAGGATTTTGTACAGATATTCAGGATAATTTGTAATGATTTGGACTCATTATGGAGTTAGATATTTGACTCAAACATAAATTTACTTTTGGGGCTAATATCGCGCTATTTGAATAGCTTATCTTTTTGCCCTCATTAAGTATATCGTCATATGTCAACACTCGCAGATTCCTATACTCTTCTTCTATTTCTTTCCGCTGTGATTCTGATACAAAATCCTTTGTTCTCCCAATAATTACAGAAATTGTTGGTCTAAATGCATTAAGATGGTATTTCTTATGAAACTCCTTACGGTTTTTTGGATTATCGAAGAAATTTATATATTTGTT
The DNA here is from genome assembly GCA_036480375.1 of Candidatus Zixiibacteriota bacterium. Taxonomy (NCBI): domain Bacteria; kingdom Pseudomonadati; phylum Candidatus Zixiibacteriota; species Candidatus Zixiibacteriota bacterium. Next base: position 7,122 of record JAZGGI010000004.1, on the reverse strand, counting down.
TCCCGTCAGCCTAATCCGGACAGGTAGCGCTTGCAATTAAGACGTAGTTTTGTAGCTTTGGCATATCAGAGAGGAGTTAGTTATGAGTGGCAACAGAAGCCATCGTCCGGAATCGGTGGTTAGGGAGATTCGGCGGAAGACGACCCTCTACAATTGATTCATGGGTTTCACAGAAACGTGAAATCCCATATGTCAAAATGGGCAGGCGGGTATTGTTCGATACTAACGATGTCGAACGATGGATCGAGAAGAATAAAGTACAGCCTACCGATTTCGGCAACCTGCACTAATTCTTGTTGACTCCAAAACATTGAACTCATTAAATAAATCGAAGGCGTTGATATTATGGGATTATACAAAAAAGCCGGAACGTGGTACATTGATTACTACGTTCAGGGTAGACGTAGGCGTGAGGCGATAGGGCCAAACAAGAAGATGGCTCAATCGGTACTCGCCAAACGCAAGACCCAAGTGGCGGAGAAACGCTTCCTTGATATTAAGAAACGTCCCGAGTTGTTATTCGATGTACTTTGTGATCAGTACATGGAATATGCTAAGGCAAATAAGCGGTCTTGGGAGCGGGATCATCGAAGCATCAGAGTATTAAAGCGTTGGTTTTTGGATAAAAAGCTATTTGAGATAACTCCGTTATCGATTGAGAAATTCAAGAACACACGGAATACGGAAGTCAGTGGGGCTTCCGTGAATCGCGAACTTGCGTGCTTGAAACACATGTTTACAAAGGCAATTGAATGGGATATGGCTGCCGTAAATCCCGTCAAACAGGTGAAGATGTTCAGAGAAAATCCGGGCAGGATAAGGTACTTGTCAAACGAAGAGATTGAGCGACTCATTCCTGCCTGCAATGATACCATCCGCCCCATCGTTATCGTTGCTTTGCATACCGGTATGCGCAAGCAAGAAATTTTAAGTTTGAAGTGGGAAAGTCTGGACATCGACCGGAAAATTATATATGTTTGCGGCACTAAAAGTGGCTATGATCGCCAGATACCAATGTCGGAGCCAGTATTGTTTGCGATTAAGAGTATGCCGAAACGATCTGAGTACATATTCACGAGGCCGAACGGCGAGCAGATTAACGATATTCGTACCGCTTATGCCAATGCGATTAAAAAAGGGAATATCGAAGACTTCACTTTTCACGATTTGAGACATACATTCGCCTCTCATCTCGTGATGAATGGAACGGATTTACTCACTGTGAAGGAGCTACTCGGGCATCAGACGATTGAGATGACGCTTAGATATTCACATCTCAGTCCTGACCATAAAAGGCATACCGTGGAGTCTTTGAAGTATTTTGATGGACACTATATGGACACCCGGAGGGAATCAATAAAGCGGTCATCCACGTAACTCATTAGTACACAACAATGCGAGAGTGGCGGAACTGGTAGACGCGCTGGATTTAGGATCCAGTCCTTTTCCGGGGTGGGGGTTCGAATCCCCCCTTTCGCATTATTTATTACTGGAGGATGATTTGTTAGTTGAAGTAATTGATAAAGAAGGCCTGAAACGGGAATTGAACATCAAAATCCCCGCTGAGGAAGTCGATAAAGCTTACCAAAAAGTTTATGCCGACATGGGCAAGAAAGTCAAACTCGACGGTTTCCGACCCGGAAAAGTCCCCAAAGACGTAATTCGCAAACGATTCCACCGGGAAGCTACCGCTGAAGTTATTGATTCCCTGATAAATAAACATTACTCAGAGGCCATCTGCGAAAAGAACCTTGAGCCTGTCGGAACGCCTGTTTTAACTAACGTCGATATCGACGAAGGCAAACCACTCCAGCTTTCGTTCGGAATTGAAGTTATGCCAAAGCTGGATGAGATCAAAATTGACGGCCTCAAAGCTGAAGAAATTAAGGCTGAGGTTACCGATTCCGAAATCGACGAAGTCGTCGAAATAACCCGTAAACAGCAGGCGACGTTGCGCACTGTCGATCGCCCCGCCAATGAAACCGACATGCTGATTTGCGATCTGGAACCAATCGATGGCGCTATCGAAGGCCTCGGCGATACCCCGATGAATAATCAGGAAATTGATCTCGACAGTCCTAAAACTGTCAAAGAATTCAAAGAAGCCCTGCCGGGAGCCAAACGCGATGATGTCAAGGATGTCGTCCTGTCTTTCCCCGAAGATCATGTCGATAAAAAATTCGCCGGTAAATCAGTCACTTTCAAAACTACCGTCAAAGAAGTAAAAGTACGAATTTTGCCGGAACTAAACGATGATTTCGCCAAACGCCTCGGACTCGAAGAAACTTTCCTCGAATTCAAGATTAATCTGAGAAAACGGATGGAAGCGGAACGAAAGACCGAACTTTTGCGTATACAAAAACGGGATATCATTGATCAAATTGTCGAAAAAAATGAATTTGACGTCCCCGAAGCAATGCTCGAATCGTATTTCAAAAATATCATCAAGGACATGAAGCAACAAAATCAGGAAGTGGATGAAAAAGAAATTCGGGAAAAATATCGGCCGATCGGAATCAATAGTGCCAAATGGTACTTACTCTACCATCGCCTTGCCGTCCTCGAAAAAATTGAAGTTTCCGCCGAGGATACCGAAAACTGGATAAAGAGATTTGCGGAAAGCTATCGCATGGAATTTGACAAGGCAAAAGAAATTTTGACGCAAACCGGGAAAGCGGCCGAAATCAAAGACGGTATCCTCGAAGACAAGGTCATCGAATTTTTGCTTTCGAAAACCGATACCGATCAAAAGTCAAAAGAAACTAAGGAAGGTTAAGATATGACTTTAATACCGATGGTTGTTGAAACAACCGGACGCGGCGAACGCGCTTATGATATTTACTCGCGTCTTCTTAAGGACAGAATCATATTTATCGGTTCCCCGATTGATGATAATATCGCTAACCTCGTCATCGCCCAGATGCTTTTTCTGGAAGCCGAAGACCCGGCCAAAGATATTTTCCTCTACATAAACTCACCGGGCGGCTCGGTCACGGCCGGTATGGCCATCTATGATACGATGCAGTTCGTCAAACCCGATATCGTCACAACCTGCATGGGCATGGCCGCTTCGATGGGCGCCTTTCTCCTTGCCGCCGGCACCTCCGGAAAACGTTCGGGACTGCCCAATTCGCGTATCATGCTTCACCAGCCGATGGCGGGAACGCAGGGTCAGGTTTCGGATATCGAAATTATGACGCAGGAGTTTCTCCATACCAAAAAGAAACTGAATAAACTACTGGTTTTTCATACCGGTCAGCCGCTTGAGAAAATCGAAAAAGATACCGACCGAAATTATTTCATGTCGGCCGAAGAAGCCAAAGAATACGGCTTAATCGATAAAGTCTACGAGTTTGAAAAAAAAACGAAAGATAAAAAATAGGAACTTATTATCGTGGGTAAAGATCCCAAAACGCCCGGACCAACCGAACGGTGTTCTTTCTGCGGTAAAAAAGCCTCGCAGGTAAAACGCCTCTATTCAGGCTATAACGCCTATATCTGCAACGACTGTGTAACCCTGTGTCATGACCTGATGCAGGGTACGCCCGAAGAAGTTTTGCGCCACGAGGTTTTTGTCCTGCCCTCACCGACCGAAATCAAGGAATTCCTTGATAACTACGTCATTGATCAGGAAGAAGCTAAGCGCACCGTTTCGGTCGCCGTCTACAATCACTACAAGCGTATCCAGAACCGCGAGAAAACCGAAGAAGTCGAACTGGAAAAATCGAACATCCTTCTTTTGGGACCGACCGGAACCGGTAAAACCCTGATTGCCCGAACTCTGGCCAAATTTCTCAAAGTCCCATTCACCATTGCCGACGCGACCGTCCTGACCGAAGCCGGGTATGTCGGGGAAGACGTCGAAAATATTTTGGTTCGGCTTTACCACGCCGCCAACTACAGCGCCGGCAAAACCGAGCAGGGAATTATCTATATCGATGAAATCGACAAAATATCCCGCACCGACGGCAACCCCTCGATAACCCGCGACGTTTCCGGCGAAGGCGTTCAGCAGGCGCTTCTCAAAATTCTTGAAGGTACCGTGGCCAATATCCCTCCCAAAGGTGGCCGCAAACATCCGGAACAGTCGTTTGTCTCGATCGACACCTCCAATATTCTGTTTATCTGTGGAGGCGCCTTCGAAGGACTCGATAAGATTATCGCCCGCCGGATCGGCAAGAAAACGGTCGGATTCGAATCCAGGAAAATCGATATTGAGGAAGACAAATCGGCCCTTTTGGGCCAGGTCGAACCGTCCGATTTGCTCGAATACGGACTAATCCCTGAGCTCATCGGTCGCCTTCCCGTCGTGTCCGCTCTGCGCCCCCTATCCGAAAAAGCGCTTCTGACGATTCTTACCGAGCCGCAAAACGCTTTGGTCAAACAATTTCAAAAACTGTTTGAACTCGACGGCATTAAACTGACGTTTGAACCATCGGCTCTCAACGCCACCGTGGCCAAAGCCGTCTTGCGCAAAACCGGAGCCCGCTCGCTGCGTTCGATTTTTGAATCGTCCATGCTCGATATCATGTATGAAACGCCGACGATTCCGGATTTGAAAGAAGTCATCGTCAGCGAAAAAGTAATCAACAAAACCGGCGAACCAAAATACAAATTCAAATCCAAACGAGGCAAAAAATCAGCCTGACGAATTACAAAAATGATTTCATCAATCCGCCTTTTTTGGGCGGATTTTTTTTCTTGCCGTAAATATCATGCTTCGTCATTGCGAGCGAGTAAAACGAGCGCGGCAATCTATGGCCTAATTAATTCATGGCTGATGGCGGCCCGCCGCTTTGGAAAATTCTGGCCTAAGCCCGCGAACCGTTTCTTTTAAGCGTAAAAAGGATAATGATCAACACGGCAAACAAAACCGTATTTTGAATCAAGTATTGAATGAGCATGACAGGCGCAATTTTATAATCAGTAAAGAATTCACTTCCCAGGTATTTCAGATTTTCAAGGAGCAATATTGCCTGTTGCGAAGCGTAAAATGCCGATATGCAGTCCAGATAGTGAATAGCGGCTAATATCGCGACCGCGCCAATAGCGGCGGTGCGGGCTGTCTTATTATTTCTGAAAAATTCGCGGCTTTTGTCCGATGTGACAAACCAGCCAATTGCAATAATCAAGAATGCCAATGTTTTCATTACATCAACTATAAATCCATCGTATGTGCCCTGCAATGATTCATACAACAAATCGAATTTCTTTTCGGCAAGCTTACTTATTTCAGTAGTCTGAATGCTTTGGACATTCATAGATTTGTCAATATCTCCGTTTTCTTTGATAGTTTCTGAATTCTGGCTCATGGAAACTTGGAAACTGATAACCAATGTGCATGCGGTCATGATTAAAAGGCGTTTCATAATTTACCCCTTTCGTTAGATATAGTAGCCTATTGGTAACGAGCACGCAGGGCTCATGCCAAATATTCTAGAAGAGCTTCCAGTCTTTAATTTCTTGGCGTATATCTTTCATCGTAACTTCTTCAATTGGTTTATATATTTCCTTTATTCGATCGGGACAATATTCTCGATACAAATTCTTTATGGCTTCTCTCCCGTTACAAATGACATTTTCGTTACTATCAATAATAAGTATTATTTTATCATCCCCCGAATGCATCCAGTTTATTAAGCGCGCATTAACTCCCTTGTCGTTAAAACTATATCCAATAATGATTAGTAAATTATTTTTCGTCAGCAAATTATAGAATGAACAAAACAAATGGAAATATACTGAAAGATTATAATCCAACAATTTATTAAAAGTCCCCGTGAGAATGGCGATGTCGTAACTATGTCCAGCCTGTTGAGTTACCACAGTGTATTTTTTATAATTTTCTTGATTGTAACACCAATCGACTGAACCATGGAGTTTTAGAAAATTTATTTTAGCCCCATTCGGATCTGAGAATAATTTAGGATTAAATCCTTTATATTTCTCACCCTCGATTTCTTCGAATCCATCATTTATCTCTTCCTCTTTGAGTAATTTTTCGATAACAAGATCATGATTCAGGGAAAAAATATCTATATTCCCAAAAGAATCTAAATTTAATATGTCATTCAAAATTTGCAATTTGTCGAACGACGGATCTTCCAATAAAATACAATCCCGAACGCATTCTATGATTTTTTGGATCATAGATTCCGAGCAACATTTTATATCGGTTTTTGCTATGCAAATGGGTTTGTTATCAATTAATGATTCAATTACTATTTTCGTCAACGGATTTTCATATTCTCCGCCCTCGTGGTCACCCAGTTGTTGGAAAATATAATAAATATCTTCATAGTTGAAGTCATTTTTGATCAATCGACATTGCCAATCTTCGCCGAAGACGATAGAGCAAATTTTACTCGCAATGTCATGGTTTACATCGTCATGTTCTTCTATCATATTTTTGATAGCTTTGTTGATTTTAGTTGTACTTGGCATACCCGCCGGTATTGAAGCCCCTGCCCCAAGTAAAAATGCAATTCTATCCATAATAATTCCCCGATAATTTTAGCAATACGGATTCGCCACTCAATTAACTTGATTATCGTATCCTGTCAACATTTTTACAATAGTATTACTGCTTTTAAATAAAGAAGCTTTAATTGTGATGGAAGTTTATTGGCAAAAAGTAGGTCGGGTTCTGAGGCCAGAAGGCCGAAAAACCCAGTCTTATCAAAGCAGGCATGCACCTGTTCCCCTCTTGACCGGTAGCCCATCCGAAAGATAAGCGCAACGTTTTTTCGGGCGGGGTCCCACATAAAGCATTTACAATTATTCAACCAATCTAACGTGTTTTCGGAATTCATCCTCATATGTAAGATGAATCATATTGCAAATACACAATCATCAGTAAGGACTCGTCGCGATAAGCCCGCCATATATGTCGCAACGAATCTTCGGTTCGCTCGCGAGCGAACCCTACGGGGGAAAAAAACAGGCCCTCGCCTGTCGGAATCACCACCGATTTGATATGACCAGAAACGTTATTCTGAGGAAACAAACCCATTTTTACCGCGCAGGTGTGGACACCTGCACGGCACCAAATACTATTAACATGAAGTGGATACACCGCGCGACAGCCAAAAACAGGCCCCCGCCTGTTGATATGACCCAAAA